>JACNKJ010000364.1 GCA_014382085.1 bacterium | reverse complement strand
CTGAGGCGCGGGAAGGCGCGTGCCCGGCCCCCGGGCCCATGATGAAAAGAAAGGGGGGGGTGGCGGGCCCCCGGGCGCCCGCCGGCGCGGAAAAAAACCCCCGCCCCGTTTTGGTCCAGGTTCTCATTGCCGACCGCGGGCGGGGGGGACATGGGGAAACTGCCATAATAGTAGGCAAGGATCGCCCCGCCTCCATAGTCTGCGCTGTTGGCGTAGAAGAGTGAGTTATGGATCGAGGAGACGCCTTCGTCAGGCTCGTACTGAAACTGGCAGGCTCCGCCAAACAGTTCCGCGTAGTTGCCCTCGAAAATACAGTCCTCAATGATCACCAGGCCAGAGGCATAGAGCGCGCCGCCGTACTTGGCTTGATTGTTCCGGAAGACGCAACCGGTTAGTTCCGCAGTAGAGCTGCCGTAGACGTAGAGCGCGCCGCCCCAGTCGTCGATCTCATTGCCCTCGAACAGGCAGTCCTCGCAGAGGAGCTGGCTTTCGGTGTAGCATTCGATTGCCCCTCCGGAGATATCGGACCTGTTGTCGATGAATGAGGTCCTCCGAATTGCTGCGGAAGAGTATTGGCACCCCATCGCACCTCCTCCCACACTAGCATAGTTGTCCTGAAAAAGGCAGTCCTCGACTAGCACAGAAGAGTAATACAAACTCAGACCTGGATACCCGACACCTTGGTTCTCCAGCAAAATGAGATGGCGGAAAACCGGGCTTGAAAACTCACAAATTATCCCCGCGCCGGGGAAGCGTTCAGGATCCTTTCCACGGGCAATTGTCAACTTCTCCACCAGGGAGTTCTCCGTCTCCCCGTTGTGGAAGTGCATGCCGATGTCCTGCAACTGACAGTCGATGACCGTTTCGGCAGGATCGCTGCTTCCCCGCAAGGTCAGATCCTTACCGCCAAAGTCCAATCGGCGGTTGCCTTCGCCGGTGTAGGTTCCCTGCGCGAGCTGGATGGTGTCGCCGACTGTGGCCGCGTCGATGGCGCTTTGTATCGTGGGGAACAGGCCTGTGCCGTCCGGGAAGACATGGAGAGTCGCGCCAAGCGCCGTCGCCTGAAGTTGGAGGAGTACAAGCACCAATAATTGCATTTTGTACGGCACAGCCCGCCTCGATTCATCAAACACAATTATACATGAATTCCAGGAAAAATAGAATGCTCCGCCGTCTACGGCGGCGACGCGAACCGACCGGTCCACATGGACTCCGCCAAAATCACAATGCTGCACTAGCCGGTCTTGATATGAGATCGCTTTCCGCTGATGGTTTCGATTTCGAGACGCCAGATGCGTGTGCCCGTGACGGCCTTGGCCTCCATGGGCCATTCGCGCCCTGAATACTGACGCATGATTTGATTGAGCCCGTGGATCTTATCCGCGGGCTCTGTCAGTTCCAACATCTCGCCATAGCCGATGACGCTTTCGAATGCGTAGGTCCACTTGCAGGCAATGTCCGGATGATCCACCAGTTCCGAGTGACCCTCGAATTCAAAACACACACGACTGTTTGCCAGAACGAAATCGATCTTGCGACCGGCGAGCGCCGTGTGGAAGTAGAGCGCATGGCCGTCGTAGCCGAAGGAGATGGGAACCATGTAGGGTTCATTTCCCTCGGCGAAGGCCAGGCGACAGATTTGTGCACCGCGAATGATCGCGTCCATCTCTGAACGTTCGCTGATTTCCTTGTCGCCGCGACGCATCACAGTTTATGCGCCGAGGGCGGGTGCAAGCATCTGTCCGAGATAGTAGGGCCAGATGGCCAGGGCAAGCAGGCCCTTGCCGAAGGCGAGTTGGCAATAACCAAGCGTGAACAACCAACCGATGAACCAGAGGGATCCGGCGAAGACGTTTTTCACAACCACTTTTTTGTCGCCCATGGCGACCTCCCTTAGGGTTTACTTGGGTGGCAATGTCAGGGCAAAGGCAAGGCCCTGGTCCACCCAATCCTGAAGCGCCTTGTCGGTGGCGTATCCTTCGGGCGAAACCATTACCCAACCTTTCATGGCGCGTCCAGTGATATCGAATACCCGTGTGTGGGGTTTCATCAAAGCGGCCTCGCCGGCCTCGGGCCCCAGGCGCAAAATGAGATCGTCTTTCAAAACGCCGCAGGCCATGTTTCCGCGAACCAGGTAGCCCACACCGCCGAACATCTTCTTTTCAACGAGGTCGCCTTGATTCGCCAAGGCTTCGTGCACCCGCTGGGCAAGTCCTTCGTCGTAGGCCATCGCTCTCCTAGATCACCCGTCCCATGGCGCGAAGAATCGCCACGGTTTTGCGCGTGAACTGATCGCGTAGATATTTCATTTCGTAGTCGGAATCGAAGAGCGCCGCTTTGACCTTTTCCAGACCGTGGCTCTCCTCGGGGTCGGCCTTCAGCTGATCGGCCAGGGCGGGATCCATTTCGATTCTGAAAATGTACTGGGGCTCGTCCATCACGTTCAAATCCACGCGCACTTCTTCGTAGCCGGGCCGCTCACGCTCCAGAAAATCAGCGAGCAATCCGCTGGCCTCTTCTTCGCGAGTTTCTCTGATGAGCGCGTCGAGAGGATCCTCGTTTTTCTCGAGCTTGCCGCCGAGCATTTCAAGGTGGCGATCCTTCTTCCGCCCTGGTGCGCGCTTGCGCGAGAAGAGGTAGTGCTCACCAGTGCGGATAAGAACCTTCGACACGGGCTTCATGACTTTTTGCCCCCGGGCATTGTTCCCATGACCACACGGTCACGGCCGCTCAAGTCGGGATGAACCACGATGCCTTCGAATCCCGCTGTTGCTAGCAGATCCCCTACCGCCTCGCCCTGTGTTTCGCCGATCTCCAAAGCCAGCAGGCCGCCAGGACGCAAACGTGAAGGTGCCTCCTCGGCCAAGAGGCGATAGGCGTCGAGACCATCCTCACCGGCGAATAGCGCAGCATGAGGATCATGCGATCCCACCTCGGGCGGCAGCGATTCGGCTTCATCCAAACGAACATAGGGTGGGTTGCTGATGATCAGGTCCAGGTCTTCGCCGCCGGGCAGACCCATCATCTCCACAAACTGAACGCGCGTGTTCACTTCGTTGAGTGCTGCATTTTCCGAGGCAAGGCTGAGCGCTTCCGGCGACACATCACTGGCTTCGATGGATAGATCCTCGCGCTCCCTGGCCAGAGCAATGGGAATCGCTCCGCTTCCGGTTCCCATTTCCGCGGCGCGAATGGGTCCCGCCGGAAGTGCCGCCAAAGTTTTTTCCACGAGGATTTCGGTTTCTTGTCGTGGGATGAAAACCCCCGGCTTCATTTTAAGCGTATAACCGTAAAACTCGGTTTCACCCACAATGAGCTGAAGGGGTTCTCGATCGCGACGGCGCCCCAGCAGTGCGCGATAAGCCGAACGCTGTTCATCGCTGAGGGGATGATCGAATTTCAAGTAGAGATCGAGACGGGAGCATCCCAGAAGATGGGCAAGCAACAACTCGGCATCGAGGCGCGCACTATCGACACCCGCGGCGGCCAAGAACTCGGCCGATGGCGGAATGACCTCCATCACCGCCCAAGCCGCCTTGGAACTCACGCGCCCTCCGCAGCCAAGAGGCTTTCGCGATAGCCCAGGCGTAGGCCGTCGAGCAATTCGTCCATGTCGCCTTCCATGAAGGCGCCGAGATTGTAGAGGGTCATGTTGATGCGATGATCGGTGATGCGACCCTGGGGGAAATTGTAGGTGCGGATTTTTGCCGAGCGATCGCCGCTGCCCACCATGTCCTTGCGAACGGCGCTGATCTCGGCATCGCGCTCGGCCTTCTTCAAATCGTAGAGTCTGGCGGCCAAAACCTTCATGGCCTTGGCCTTGTTCTTGTGCTGGCTCTTTTCATCCTGGCAGCTCACCACCAGACCCGTGGGCTCATGGGTTATGCGCACGGCGCTGTCGGTGGTGTTCACACTTTGACCACCGGGACCACTGGAGCGGTAGACGTCGATGTGCAGGTCGTTTTCCTCAATCTCCACGTCCACTTCTTCAACCTCGGTAAGCACGGCGACCGAAGCGGCGCTGGTGTGAATGCGTCCGCTGGATTCGGTGGCGGGCACGCGTTGCACGCGATGCACTCCCGATTCGAAACGCATGCGCCCGTAAGCGCCATCACCGCGAAGGGCGAAGATGACTTCCTTGAGCCCACCCATCGAACCATCGGTGCTGCTCATCACTTCCATCTTCCAGTTCTGTCGCTCGGCGAATCGCTGGTACATGCGATAAAGATCGCCGGCAAAGAGACCCGCTTCGTCGCCGCCGGTACCGGCGCGAATTTCCATGATGAGGTCGCGATCGTCGTCGGGATCTTTCGGCACGAGCAAGAGTTCGAGTTCCGATTCCATTTCCGGCAGCTTTTCTTCGGCCTCGGCGATCTCCAGTTCGGCCAGTTCCTTCATTTCCGAATCGTCGCCGGACAGAAGATCCTGCGCTTCCAGGCGACCCTCCCAGAGTTCCAAATAGGGACGGGCCACTTCGGCCACGGCCTGCAGGTGCTTGTATTCGCCGCCCACTTCCTTGGCACGCCGCCGATCGCTGAGCACTTCAGGATCCACCATGAGCTTCTCGACTTCTGCAAGCCGCTCTATAACCATGCGAGCCTTCGAGCTCAGGTCTTTCATTCGCCGACCTCTTCGGTCGGCGTTTCATCGACTTCGCCTTCCCCATCCAATTTCATTTCCGAGAATGAGGGAATACGCGCAGCGGCGTCGGCCGGATCCAGGCAGGCTGCCAAGGAGGTGAGCGCCACTTCGCACTGCTCCAGGTCCGGTTCTTTTGTGGTGAGAAGTTGCAGACCCAATCCGGGATACACCAGCGGCGCCAGCCAGGGCCGCCACTTCGGCATGCCGCTGAGCTTGATCAACTCATAAGAGATTCCACCGATGAGCGGCACGAAGGCCAGGCGCATGAGTCGATCGCCGATGGTGATGGGCTTGCCCAGGAAAACGAAAACGAGAATGGACACCACCATCACCAGCAGCAAAAAACTGGTTCCGCAGCGCGGATGCAGACGCGTGTTGGCCAGGATGGACTCAGGCGTCATGGGCTTGCCCGACTCGTAGGCGTTGATGGTTTTGTGCTCAGCGCCGTGATATTCGAAAACGCGGCGCATCTCGCTCCAGAGGCTGATCAGCCAGATGTAGAGCAGGAAGATGGCTAGGCGGAAGAATCCATCCACCAGGTTCCAGATCAGCCCGCTATCGGTTTGCACGGTCCAGTCGGTGAGATACTGCGGCACGAAGAAGAAGAGGCCGATGCCCAGCACGAAGGCCAGGATCATGGTCAGACCCATGCTCGCCTTTTCCTGCCAATCGCTGCGCTTGGAGGCTTCCTCAGGCATGGCGATTTCGGCCGAATAGGACAGCATGCGCATGCCCACGTACATAGTCTCGATGAGACCGATGGCTCCACGCAAGATGGGCACCTTGTGCAATTTGATGCGCACCAGAAAACTCTGGAAGGGCTCCTTGGTCAGCACGATCTTGCCCTCGGGGTTACGCACCGCGCAGGCAATGAAGTCCTTGGCCCGCATCATCACGCCTTCGATGACGGCCTGACCGCCTACGGCGAAGGATTCTTGGTTCTCTTTTGACATGGGGCTCCTCGAAAGAGTGGCAGCCAGCTTCCGGCCGTCGGGTACCAGGTTTGCAGGCAGCTGTGTACGGGTAGCTGGCAGCTACAAAAAGGCGCACCCCTTCGGATGCGCCTTAAATTTACGTGGGCGTTTTAACCCTTGTTCTTGTTCCTGTAATCGCCGTAGCGTTTCTGGAAGCGTTCCACGCGTCCGGCCGTATCCACCAGCTTCTGCTTACCGGTGTAGAAGGGATGGCAGCTGGAGCAGATTTCCACGGAGATCTCCGCCTGGGTGGAGCGGGTCTCGATGATGTTCCCGCAAAGGCAGGTGATCTTGCTGTCTATGTACTCGGGATGAATACCCTTTTTCATATCTCAATACTCCTAGGTTTCCGTTCCCCGGGAAGCTCGTGTCCCCGATAGGTCAGGCGTTCATGGAATCCAAGAACTTCTGATTGGTCTTGGTTTTGGTCATCTTCTCCAGCAAGAACTCCATGGCCTCGACCATGGGCTTCTCACTCAGGAATCTGCGTAGAACATAAGACTTTGTGATGGTCTTTTCATCCATCAGCAGCTCTTCTTTTCGAGTGCCGCTACGGAAAATGTCGATGGAGGGATAGATCCGCTTGTCGCTGAGGCGGCGATCCAGCACAATTTCGCAGTTGCCGGTGCCCTTAAACTCTTCAAAAATAACCTCATCCATGCGACTGCCGGTCTCGATGAGGGCCGTGGCGATAATGGTGAGGCTGCCACCCTCCTCGATATTCCGGGCCGCCCCAAAAAAGCGCTTGGGGCGCTGAAGGGCGTTGGAATCCACACCACCGGACAGGATTTTGCCCGAATGGGGCACCACCGAGTTGTGGGCTCGGGCCAGGCGGGTGATGGAATCGAGCAGGATCACCACGTCCTTGCCGGCCTCCACAAGGCGCTTGGCCTTCTGCATGACCATGTCGGATACCGCCACGTGACGCTCGGCGGGCTCATCGAAGGTGGATGCGACCACTTCACCCCGCACATTCCGGGACATGTCGGTAACCTCTTCGGGCCGCTCGTCGATGAGCAGCACGATGAGCTCCACGTCTTCGTTATTGGCGGTGATGGCATTGGCGATGTTCTGCAGCAGCACGGTCTTACCCGTACGCGGAGGCGCCACGATCACCGCACGCTGGCCCATCCCAATGGGCATGAGCAGATCCACCACTCGAGTGGTCATTTCTTTGGGATCGTACTCCAGGTTCAGCTTTCGATCGGGAAAGAGAGCCGTGAGGTTGTCGAAAAGCACCTTGGGCTTGCCTATTTCCGGCGCCTCGTAGTTGATGGCCTCCACGCGCAATAGCGCGAAATAGCGCTCGTTGTCCTTGGGAGGACGCACCTGGCCGGTAATGGTATCGCCGGTACGCAGGTCGAAACGCTTGATCTGGCTGGGACTGATGTAAATGTCGTCCGGGCCGGGCAGATAGTTGTAGTCGGGGGAACGGAGGAAGCCGTATCCCTCGGGAAGCACCTGGAGCACGCCTTCTGAGAAAATGAAGCCGTTCTGCTCAATCTGTGCTTCGATGATGCGGAAAATCAATTCCTGCTTCCGCATGGAACTAGCGCCTTCGATCTCAAGGTCCACGGCGATATTCGCCAGATCCTGGATGGCCTTCTCCTTGAGATCGGCAATGTCCATGATGCGGTCGTCGGCATTGTCCCGGGTAACAATATCCGGGTCCGCTCCTTCACCATTGGGATGCTCGCCTAGTTGCTTGGGGCCACGGGGGCTGTAGCGACGTCCACCGCGCTGGGATGTACGACGACGTCCGCGTTGGGACCTATCCTCGATTTCGCTTTTCAATGAAGATGCTCCATTTTGAGTTGCATGCGGGACCACTGGCTAGGGTCCATTGCAAAATATGGGAATCAGAGAGATGAGACGGGATTCTAGGGAATCGACCCAGATTGGGTCTCTCGGACCCATAAGGTAGAGGACATGGATTCCCCTGTCAAGGAGTATCGGCCTAAAGACTTGCTAGCTAAACAGTAACCCACCCGAAATGAAAAAGGGGCCGGATTAATCCGGCCCCCGCCATTGAAAGAATCTTTCAATTCTCTATTCGATGGTGAGGTCCGTGACCTCAAACCCCGCCACTTCGTTGGGCTCGGCCACGAAGAATGCGGAGAATTCGACTTCCTGCCCGGCTTCCACCAACTCGAATTCCGCGAAAGCGTTGTCGATGATTTCACCCATTTCGTCGAGCAGGTCGATACTCAGCTCGATGAAGTCGATGGTATCTTCGCGCTTGTTCAGAAGGATGCCCTTGACGAAACGCCCTTCCAGATCGGCGGTGATGATGGCAACGTCGTCCTTCTCAAAGAGGGCGTTGGCGCGGCGCTCTTCTTCGGCCTGCTCTGCGATGGACAACAGAACCTCGGGAGTGTCATCAGGCAAGCCTTTGTAGGTGGCGTAGGCACGGAATGAGTCTTCGTAGAGCGTCCGGTTGTCCAGGAAGCTCTGCTTGTCTCCGGCCTCATCGGCTGCCACGGCCTTGTCTTTGTAAGCTTTCGCGAGGATCTGATAAACGTTGTAGTCCACGGAATCGAATGTATCGACCAGAACCTTGCCCGAGGCGATGGCCGCATCCAGGTCGCCGCTCTTGTATTCGCAGAATTCCTTAAAATACCAGAGTTCGGAATCCGTTGGACTAAGATCGAGGGCCTTGGTGAAGTTAACCGTGGCCTCGGGGAACATCTCGGCGGTCATGAAAGCGAGCCCAGCATATTTCGGAGCATCAACAGACATGAGTTCGTCCATAGCTTCGATGTCGCCGATGGCTTCAGCTTCTTTAAATTTCCGCTCGCGAATCGTCGCTGCTTCCGCCAGAGCCTGCCCCGCGAAGGGGAAGAAACTGCGCTGGCTGTTCTCGGCGGCCACATCATAAAGCTTCAGGCCGAAAACTTCGTGAGTGCTGTAGACATCAGGCATCTCGGCGGTGACTTCACGATAGCGAGTCAGGTAGGGCTCGCGCTCCACGTCTTCCTGTCCGGGAATCACGTAGAGATTCGCCAGTACGGTGCAGAGCATCTTGGCAGTTTCTTCCTGGGCCTCAGGCTCGGTCTCCAGGTCTAGGGCTGTATTCAGATTTTCAAGACCCTGATGCAGAAGATCTTGATAGACGAACGGTTCGATCTTCTTGAACTTCTCGGCCTTGAGAAGATAGACGCGCGCCAGATTGCTGTAGCCTCTAGGCTCTTCAGGATTCGCCTCGGTGGCATAATTGAAGAACAATTCGGCATCATCGAAGTTATCTTCGTTGGTGTAGCTGATTCCCTCTTTGAAGACCTTGGTCCAGTTGGACTGGATATTAGTCTCCGCCTGCTCGGCCCTTTCGGGCTTGAGTTCCGCAGCCTTCCTGAAATTGTCGTAAGCGCTGCGGTAGTCCTCGAGCATGGACTGACTGAGAGCCATGTAGAAATAGGCCTCGCCATCCTCAGGATTCAGTTCGAGCGCCTCGACGCAGAGGGACTCGGCGATTTCGAATTCACTTTGCTGGTAGCGCAGAATCGCGCTCGAAGTCTGCATGGAGTTGCAGCCAATGATCAGAGCCAGCAGACCCAAAAGACCCACGGTGAAAAATCTTCCATACTTCATCCCTGACCTGTCCTCCTTCGTGACCCTTCGGCTAGGAAATCGAACGGCTGAGGGGGGGCCCCGGGGCTACACCAGCCGTGAAAAAAGCTTGTTTCTGTAGGGTTGAACCGAAGGAACGGTATACCGCAAGTGCCGAAAAGTCAAGGGTCCTGGGCTTGAAAGCGGCCTCGGGGGCGCAGTCCTTCAAAGTAAGGATTCCGGATCCACGTCCAGGTCCAGAGACAGGGCTCCGCTGCGCTTCATTTCTTTCGCCAAAGCCGCAAAAGCCTCGGGAAACCATGCCTTTTGCTCGTGGCTTAGCCGCCCCTTGAAGAGAATCTGCCTGCGATGGCGCCCCTTGAGCTTGGCCAAGGCCGCTTCCACGGGACCCAGAATTTCCCCAGGATGATCCGGCCAGTTTTCCCGGAAACGACGAATCAGGCGCTCGGCCGCCTGCTCGGCCAGGGCCTCCTCGGGGGCGGAGACCATGAGGGAGACCAGTTTTCGAAATGGCGGGTATCCCAAAAGGCGCCGCTCGCGAAGTTCGCGGTCCAGGAAGTCGTCTCCACGGTCGGCGGCCAGGCCCTCCAGCACGGGATGGGCAGGATTCAGTGTTTGCACGATCACTCGGCCCGCCCCCTTGCCCCGCCCCGACCGTCCCGCCACTCGCTCGAGAAGCCGCCCGCTGCGCTCGGCG
>JACNKJ010000203.1 GCA_014382085.1 bacterium | reverse complement strand
GGTGCGGGGGGGCGGGGCTGGCGGCCCTGCCTCTCCTTGGGGGGGGTTTCCTTTTTCGATCCCGGGGGGGGGAAGATGGGGTCCGGGGGGGTTTTGGGCGCCCCCCCCCCGGTTTTTTTGCCGGGAAATTTCCAAAAGGAGGGGGGGGGAAGTTTGCCCCGCCGGTTCTGTCGGGGCCGGGGTTTGAAAATCGCAGCGATCGAGCATACCCGCCATTTCCACCACGCGCTTGAGCTGCATCTCGCCCCACTGCCCGCGAACGCTGGGTTTGCGTAAGGCGGTGACCAGTTGAGCCGTTTCGTAGCGCAGCTTCTCCTGATCTTTGCTGAAGCGTTTGAGTTGCTCGTTCAGTCCGCCGGTGGTCTCTTTTCGCTCCTTTTCAACTTCCTGGATCTGCTTGCGAACCTCATCCAGATTCTTGTTGATAGGATCCACCAGATTTTTGACGGCCTGCTCGCGTTTTTCGAGTTCACCCTTGGCCTCGATTTGCTTCTTCTCCAGTTCACGCTGGGCAAGAGCCAGGAAATCTTCTCGATTAGATTTGAGCGCTTCGGCGCTGAGGGCCTTGAAGGCATTCTGCAATTCTTCGCCGGACTTCTTCAGCAATTCCTCGCGTTCCTGAAAACGCTCACGCTGCTGTTCCAATTCGCTGCGCAAGAGAGCTATGTCGCGTTCGGACTCCGAACCGCGGCCTCTGGAACGCAATAGGAAAAAGAAGGACGTCACCGCGGCGACAAGCAGCAGAACTGTGAATAGATTGTTCATGTCCATGGCATACTCCCAGGAAGGATCCCGCCCAGACTAATCCATCGAAGGCAAGGTTCACAAGAGGCGGCTTAGTCCTCGTATCGCTGGCGCAAGGGCGGCGCCAAGCGCAGCATGAGCAGCATGCGCTCGAAAATATCCAGCCATTCCTCGCGTTCGGCCACCAAATCGGCTGAGGAGGGTGGCAGAATGCCGGCATCGCAGGCCTCACCGGTTTCTCGCTCAGCCTTGCGGCGATATGTGTGGAGCAAACGGTCGCCGAAGCGTCCGATCTCGTGAAAATCCTCACTCAGAAAAACCACAATTGGAACTCGTAGGGCACCCAGCACTCGAAGCTCGTCTTGCAGTTCCTCACTGATTTCCCGATCGATGAAGCGCAGTTCGGTCTTATCACAGGCTTCGGCCAACTGACGAAAGATCGGACCTTGCCGAACGCAATCACCGCACCAGGCCCCGCCATAGACCAGCACCTTCATTTGGCGGTCGAATCCACTCAGACGCGCGGCAGCGCTTTCGGGCAGTGCGGGAAGAGCCGTGGCCATGGTTTTCCATTTGCCCTCATAGTCTGATTCCTCGGCCAGGTAGAGATCGTAGTGACGAGCTTTTTTCCAATACCTCAGCCAGAAATGGGCGCGCTTGTCGTAGTATTTGGCTTTCTCGGTCATGCTCGTCTTCCTTTCCTTGTTCCCAATACATGCTCCAGCGCGACCCTAAGATTCGGATGCTCGAACTGAAAACCGGCCTCAAGCAAGCGAGCGGGTCGAACGCGCTGGCTGGCAAGTAGCATCTCATCGGCCATTTTTCCCATGAGTAGCTTTAGCGCGAAGGCCGGGACGGGTAACCAGGCTCGCCGTCTCAATGCTCGAGCCAGCTCTTTGGTGAAATCCACGTTGCGCAACGGATCGTCTGCCACGGCATTAATGGCACCCGACAGTTCTTCTTGGTCTAGGATGAATTTAAACATAGTCAGCAAATCGTCCAAACTCACCCAACTCATCCATTGTCGGCCGCTTCCCAAACGACCGCCAAGTCCGGCCAGGAAAAGAGGGGTGAGTTTGGGTAAGGCGCCGCCGCTTTGGCCTAGAACCATGCCCATGCGAAGCTGCACCACTCGAATACCAGCTTCGCTCGCGGGCAAGGAGGCCGCCTCCCAGTCTTGGCCCAATTCGGCCAGAAAGCCCTTTCCCGGGGACGACTCTTCATCCAGCTCTTCATCGCCGCGAGATCCATAGATACCCACCGCCGACGCAACGATGAAAACCTTGGGCGGCGATTCAAGTTGAGACAGTGTTTCACAGAGCAGGCGCGTGGCTGGCACTCGGCTTTCGCGAAACAAATGGCGGCGACGGCGGGTCCATCGACCCTCGGCAAGACTCGCGCCGGCAAGGTGAATGACCGCGTCGAAGCCTTCCAGTTGCTGGGCCGCGATCTCGCCTCGGGCAGGATCCCAGGAGGGCAGATGTGCGCTTGATATGCGCAGAAGCGGCAACACGGTATGGCCCTCGCCAGACAGTTCGCGCATGATTGCGCTGCCCACGAATCCGCTGGCGCCACTGACAAGAATTCGCATGAGATCCTCCTCCGGCTCATTATGAGGGGGGCTGTGCACATTTGCACGCGGTTTTGGTTTGACCCTCGCCTCCCTACGGCTATGCTGAGCGAGAAGGAGGGTGGATATGAACGAAGTACTCCGCGGCTTGCCCGGCATCCGCGACCTCGGTGATGGCCTCTACATGTTACTGGGCGCGGTGGCGATCATCCTACTGGCCTGGATAGTGGATCTGCTTACACGGCGAATTTTACTCGTAATACTGCGCAGGATTATACGTCACACCAAAACTCGCTGGGACGACGCCCTCCTCGATCGCAAATTCCTGCATCGCGTGGCGCATCTGGCGCCGGCGCTCGTAGTAAGCCTGACGGCGCCTCTGGTTTTCGGCGGCATGGATACGGCCATGCTCGTCATCAATAAAGCCGTGTCCCTCTACATCGCACTGCTGGGCCTGCTCGCCTTCTTCTCATTCCTCGACGGCCTTCTCGATATCTACCGCAGCTACGCGGTTTCCAAAAATCGTCCCATCAAGGGATACCTACAGGTGGTGAAGATTATCGTGGGCATTGCGGTGTCCATTTACATCATCAGCGCGCTTATGGGGCGTTCGCCGGTGGTGTTGCTCGGCGGACTCGGCGCCATGACCGCCGTGCTGCTTCTGATTTTCAAAGACACCATCCTCGGTTTCGTGGCCAGCATTCAACTAACCGGCAACGACATGATCCGTATGGGTGATTGGATCAGCATGCCCCAGTACGGCGCCGACGGAGACGTCATCGACCTCACGCTCACCACGGTGAAAGTGCAAAACTGGGACAAGACCATCACCACCATTCCAACCTATGCGCTGGTTGCGAGCTCCTTCCAAAACTGGCGGGGCATGGATGAGTCCGGTGGACGGCGCATCAAGCGCGCCGTGAACATTGATATGACAAGTATCGAGTTCTGCACGGACGAGATGATCGACCGATTCCGGCGCTTCCGCATTCTGGGGGATTACATCACCGGCAAGGAAAAGGAAATCGCCGAGTGGAACAATGCGCAGGCCGTGAGCGAGGAAGCGCTAGTCAACGGCAGGCGCATGACCAATGTGGGCACCTTCCGCGCCTACGTCACCGAGTACCTCCGCCAACATCCTATGTTGAAGCAGGACATGACCTGCATGGTGCGCCAACTCAAACCTGGCGAGGATGGCCTGCCCATCGAGATTTACACATTCTCAAGCGATCAACGTTGGGTTGAGTATGAGGGCATTCAAGCGGATATCTTTGATCACATCCTGGCGGTACTGCCGCAGTTTGGTCTGCGTATCTTCCAGAATCCCACAGGCGCCGATTTCCGGAAGCTGTAAAGAACGCCCCCAATCGGGGGGCGTTTCGAATCTCTTCAGAAATTCCGTGCGGCTTAACTCTTCTTCGGCCCAATGAAAAACCATACGATGAGCCCCACCAGCGGCAGGAAGAACACGTATTACTACTAGGCTTCGCCCTTGTGCATGACCATCTGAGGGAAAGGAATCTCAATACCCTCGGCGTCGAATCGTTCCTTGATCTTTTCGGTCACGTCAAATTTGACAGCCCAATAGTCTTCCTTCTTCACCCAGGGTCGAAGTACGAAATTCACGCTGGAATCGGCCAGTTCGGCCACGGCGATCTGCGGCTCCGGATCCTTGAGCACGCGGCTGTCGGCCGTCACGATGTCTCGCATCACCTTCTCGGCCTTCTTGATATCGGAACCGTAACCGATACCTACGACTAGATCCACGCGTCGCGTATTTTCGGCGGAGTAGTTCTTGATAATGCTGCCGAAGACCTGCCCGTTGGGAACTATGATGCGAATGTTGTCGGGTGTGTTCATGATAGTCACGAAAAGCTGCAGATCTTTCACCGTACCTGAAGTGCCGGCGATATCGACGTAATCACCAATTTTGAAGGGCCGGAAAATCAGCAGCATGATGCCCGCAGCAAAATTGGACAAACTGCCCTGCAGGGCAAAACCCACGGCAAAGCCCGCCATTCCAAGTACGGCCACAAGTGAGGCGGTTTCCACGCCGAACTTATTGAGCACGGCGATCCAGGTGAAGATGATAATCAGATAATAAACCAGTCCGCGTACAAAGCCCTGGATAGCCTTATCCACTGCGCTCTTCTTCATAAGCCGCACAACAAGTTTGCGTGCCCAGCCGGCCACGATCCGACCGATAATCAGAATCAGAATCGCGCCAAGGACCTTCAGGCCGTATGTGGTCGCGAAATCGATGAGTGTTTGAGTCACGTTCTCCATCGACAGTCCTTTCAGGAAAAAGTCCTGGCGCCTGAAGGCGCCAGGACTCAGAAATCAGTTAGGCTTTGGCGATTTCCGAGGTGCAATTCGGGCAGCGTAGGGCCTTGATGGAAATGGTGCTGAAGCAGTGCGGGCAGTCCTTGGTGGTAGGTTCTGCAGCCGGGGCTTCCTCTTCACGCTTCATCTTGTTGATGTTGCGGATCAGCATGAAAACCGCGAAGGCCACGATCAGAAAGCTGATGATGTTGTTGATGAAGACACCGTAGTTGATGGTCACGGCGCCGGCGGCCTGCGCATCGGCTAGGGAAGCGTAAGGAGCGGCCACTGCCGCGCCCTGCTTGAGCACGACGTACAGGTTGGCGAAGTCAACATCGCCCAGAAGCATGCCGATGGGTGGCATAAGCACGTCGGCCACGAGCGACTTGATGATGGCACCAAATGCCGCACCGATGATAATACCGACGGCCATGTCGACCACGTTGCCCTTCACGGCAAATTCCTTGAATTCCTTGAGCATCAATTCCTCCTCATCCCGGCACACATGCACCGGAGGCTTTGGATTTAAAACAACTGGTAAGTGAGTCCCAGGCCGAGAGTCTCGCGATAGCGGCCGCGCAACTCGACCTCTTTGTCGTAAAGCAGTTCGAAGAAAAGGCTCACCTGAACATACTTGGCCACCGATGCGCTAAGCGTGGTTTCCCAGGCCATGTCCACGGCCTCCCAATAGTCCTCATTCGGCAAGCCGACCAGGGCATCGGATTCTGAGAAGTAGAGCGCTTTGAAAGCGCGCAGCTTGGAAACAACTTTCAGGTCTTCGCCGAAGACGCGCTCATAGTCGGTCACCCACTCGATGCCGCCATCGTTGCTGGTCATGCTTTCGGTAGCCTCATCCGTTTCGTCGGTCGCGTTCACAAAAGTTTTTACCATGTTCTGACGGAGTGCGAACCCTACGCGGGAGAAGAGCTTCTGATCTTCCGCCTCCATGAAGGAGCGACCCAGGCCTACCGATTCGGTGAGCGTCATGGGGTTGAACATGAGATCGCGGCCCAAGCCATCGCTGGAATCCAGGAACTGGCTTTCCAGGGTGAAAGCGCCATAGGGGTCGGCGAGTTTGCCGAGGGTCATGCGCAGCAGCGATTCGAAGAAGATACGGTCGGCAGATTTCTCTGGGGATGCCCATGTCCGAGCGCCATCCGCATCCAGATACTGGCTGTGAGTCTGACCATAGCTGAGCTTCAGGTTGTTTTCGCTGCGCCAGGTTTCGCTTAGCGTCTTGGCGGCGTTCAAGTTAGCATTGAAGGTCCAATTGATCGCACCGTACTCGCCACCCGTCCAGGAATCGCCATAACCACTCTGATTGAGAGATAAATTGATATCTGCGGTTTTTTCCCAACCCTCGGCACCGGCCAGGGCTGTTAGACTCAGGACGCAGAGTGCGGCCATTAAAATCCTTGTCGACATCGTCGTCATCCTTTGCGATTGCGCTTGATGCGCGTTCAATGTATCAGCGATTGGGGAGTTGGCCCGTATGATAGGCGAGCACATGTCGCGCGACACCCCGAAGAATCTCCGGCGGATGCCGGGCCGCAAAGAAGTAGACAGGGCCGGAGTCTCGCAAGTCACATTAGCAGAGAAAAGAACCCCGTCAAAGGGCAGTGTGCGAGAAAATGACTCGGAAAGTCTTGTATCTGCTTTCACAGCGCCCCGGTAGGACCGGAAGCGGTGTAACTCTAGATTCCCAGGTCCGGTTTTCGGCCAAATTCGGATGGAAGCCGGCAGTGATTTTAGGAAGCCCCGCTTCCGACCCCAGACCGGACATCGGCGGCTTGGACTCGGCAAGCATTCACCCCCTACTTTTCGAAAGCCCTCCACTGGATTTTCCCGTACCCGGCATGAGCGATGTCATGCCCTATCCCAGCACTCGCTTTTCCGAAATGTCTGCGGGTATGCTCGAGCGATATCGTCACGCATGGCGGGAACATTTGAAACGCATCATCGACGATTTCAAACCCGATATCATTCATAGCCATCATCTCTGGTTGCTCAGTTCAATGGTGAAGGACATCGCCCCGGAAATTCCGCAACTCATCCAATGCCACGCCACGGGACTTCGCCAGATGAAGCTCTGCCCGCAGCTGGCCGACGAGGTCAAGGAAGGCTGCGCCCGCGCCGAGCGATTTCAAGTGCTCAGCGCCGAACATGCCATCAGTTTGGCGGAAGGCCTGAAGGCGAGCCTGGATCGTATCCACGTAGTTTCGTCGGGCTATCGAGAGGATCATTTCCATCGCAAGGGTCGCAAGGGGGACGACTCGGGTCGAATTGTATATGTGGGCAAGCTCAGCCGGGCTAAGGGCCTGCCATGGTTGCTGGACGCCTTCGATCGCCTGCGCGAGGAAAAGCGGAGCGTCGAGCTGCACGTGGCCGGAAGTGGAGGCGGAGCCGAAGCGAAAAACATCGAACGTCGATTGAGCGGAATGGGCGGAACCACCTACCACGGCATGCTCGATCAGGCCTCGCTGGGAGCGCTCTTGCGAAAGGTTGAGATTCTGGCACTGCCCTCTTTCTACGAAGGCGTGCCTCTTGTGCTGGTGGAAGCGCTGGCCTGCGGCTGTAAACTGGTGGCAACGGATCTGCCCGGCGTACGCGATCGCATTGCGCCGGCGGCCGGTACGGCGCTGACATCCGTGCCCATGCCGGGTCTTCGCAGTATCGATGAGCCGGTAGAGGAAGACCTGCCCGAGTTCGTGCATAATCTAGTCCGCGCAATGTCCCGATCATTAGGTGCTCCCGCGCTTGAGCCGATGAATCTCGCCGACTTCGGATGGGAATCTGTCTTCAAGAAAACTGAAGCCATCTGGGAAAGCCTGCTGGCTTAGTCCAGCGATAGTTCCTGTCGAATGGCCTGCGTATCGACCTCCATCGACCAGATGTCGAAACTGCCAGCCCGTGTGCTGACAAAGGCGATCGTCTGGCCGTCAGGAGACCAGACGGGCCCGTCGTCGTATCCCGAGTGCGAGGTCAGGGGAATTCGCGGACCTCCCAAGGGTGACATGGCCCAGAGTGTGCAGTTCCTTCCCTCACAGCAGACTACGGTGAGCAAGCTGCCGTCGGGAGACAGGTCGGCATAACGATAGCTCCCCTCTTCCTCGGAGGTGACTTTCCAGGCGTCCCGCCCATCCAGGGATATGGCCCAGATCCCGGAGTCACCTGTGTTGGCCACGCGCATGCGAACAAACACTTCCTGGCCATCTAGTGACCAGCAAAGGGGAATGGGCTGCTTATTTTTTTCATTAAAGATCAGTTTGATTCGGCCCGTGGAGATATCGAGAAGCCAGAGATTTTCATTTTCCTTGAAGACGATGGTCCGACCGTCGGGCGACCACTTGGGCTGGCCCCCGTGCTCCACGGGAATCAATTCCGGTACAATTCGAATGGGAAGGCCGCCGGAGGAAGAAATCAACTGGATGGAGTTGCCATAGTCCCCGTCGAAGGCAATGTAAGTGCCGTCGGGCGACCAATTCGGATGCTCAGCAATCACGGTGGTCAATCGCCTTAGATCGCTCCCATCCGGTGCCATGACCCAAAGCCCCGTCACCTCAGGCGCCTCGTCTCCTCCGTATCGCGAGAAAGCGATTTGGCTGCCATCTGGGGACCAGGTGGGAAAACCTTCCTGGGCGGGATGATCGCTTAAGCGATTGGCAGAGTTTGCGCTGGCAGGGATGGCAAGGGCGAGAAGAATTCCAAGCAGAGTACGAATGCGCATGGTCATACTCCCTTCAATATGTCCGATGGCTTGAGAGACCTATTCCTTCCAGTGCCGGAAAAAGTCTAGCGCTTCAGGATTGGCCAAGGCATCGCTGTTGGCGACCTCGCGGCCGTGGATCACATCGCGTACGGCGATTTCGGAAATTTTGCCACTGCGCGTGCGCGGAATATCTTCAACTTGAGCAATGACCGCCGGAACATGACGGGGTGTGGTGTTGTCGCGAATCTGTCGCTTGATGCGGCCCGCGAGGGCTTCATCCAGCACGACATCCTCGCGCAGACGCAGGAAAAGCAACACGCGCTCATCGCCGTCCCACTGCTGGCCCACCACGATGGCCTCCACCACTTCTTCCAGCTTCTCCACCTGCCGGTAGATCTCGGCCGTGCCGATGCGGACGCCGCCCGGATTCAAAGTGGCGTCGCTACGACCGTATATAATGATACCGCCCCGTTCCGTCAGCTCCACCAGATCACCATGATGCCAGATGTTGACGTACTTCTCGAAGTAGGCGGCGCGGTAGCGCGAGCCGTCGACATCGCCCCAGAATCCCACCGGCATGGAGGGCGCCGGACGCGTGCAGACCAGTTCGCCGGGGCGTCCGGTTACGTGAACCCCCGCTTCGTCGAAGACCTCCACCGCCATACCCAAACCGCGTCCCTGAATTTCACCGCGCCACACGGGTAGAATCGGGCAGCCCAACATGAAGCAACTCACGATATCCGTGCCGCCGGCGATGGAGGCCAGCTGCACATCGCTCTTCACCTGCTGATAGACGTAGTCGAAGGATTCAGGTGCCAAGGGTGAACCTGTTGAACAGAGCACGCGAAGGTTCGGTAGATCATGAGTCCGCGCGGGATGCACCCCCGCCTTTTTGCAGGCATCGATATACTTGGCGCTAGTGCCGAAGATATCGAGCTTCTCCTCTTCAGCCATATCCCAAAGTGCGTCGGGTCCGGGATAAAAAGGATTCCCGTCGAAAAGCACCAAGGTCGCGCTTGTGGCCAAACCCGTGACCAGCCAATTCCACATCATCCAGCCGGTGGTGGTGAAGTAGAAGAAACGATCGCCGGCGGCGAGATCGGTATGCAGTTGATGCTCTTTCAGGTGCTGCAACAATGTGCCACCCGCACCATGGGTAATGCACTTGGGTTTGCCCGTGGTCCCCGAGCTGAAAAGAATGTAGATCGGGTGGTCGAAGGAGAAGCGTGGAAATTCCATTTCGCCAAGAGGGCAGCTGGCGATGAAGTTGCGGAAACTCTGTGTGTTCTCGAACTCGCTGAAATCGGGTTCGTCCTCGGTGTAGGGAATCACCAGGGTGCGTTCCACCGTGGGCAGGCCGTCGAGAACGCCGCGCAATTTTTCCTTGGAGGAGAAAACTCTGTTCTTGTAGCGATAGCCGTCGGCCACAAGCAGGAACTTGGGTTCGATCTGCCCGAAGCGGTCCACCACTCCGTCGATGCCGAAATCCGGCGAGGCCGAAGACCAGATAGCCCCGAGCGAGGTCACCGCCAGCATGGCACTGATGGCTTCGGGAATGTTGGGCACGAAAGA
>JACNKJ010000228.1 GCA_014382085.1 bacterium | reverse complement strand
CCTCGGAAGACAAACTGCGTGACCTCACCTTCGCCACAGTGAGCGGTGACACGAAGTCGGATTCACGTTGGCGTCGACGTGACATGATTCTTTCCATCATTCTCGTTGGCGCGGTGGCCGCGGTCTGGATCTACTTCAGGGGGTAAGAGACTTGAGCCCAATCGAAGGTCTACGCGAGTTCACCCAGGACGACTACCCCGCGCTGGGCGAGCTCTTCGACGCCGTCTTGCCCGAGTATCCCGGCCTGGGCGAAGAAATTCGCCGCGACGACGGACACATCAAGCCACCGGCGCGGTACAAGCGTTGGCTGGTGGAGCGCGGGGGCATGGCCGTGGCCATGACGGATTATCATCAGCACAATCGGCTCTATCATCCGCGGAAATACTTTGTGGAAATCAATGTGCATCCCGATTGGCGCAGGAAGGGAATCGGTCAGTCGCTCTACACTCACCTGCTCGAAGAGATGGCTTCTCTAGACCCCTGGTTGCTTCGAATTGAGTCGCGTGAAGACCTTCTAGAAAGCACTCGTCTCTTGGAAAAGTACGGTTACAAGGCCGTTCAACGCTATGAAGAATGGCGACTCGATATTGAGGCTTACAAGGCTGAAGCTTTTGAAGCCGACGCGGTGAAGGTGGAGGATGGTGGCATCCGTATCGCGAGCTTGGCGGAGCTTTCCAGCGATCCAGAGTGGAAACGCCGCTTCTATGAATTGCGCGAACCTTTGCTCGAGGACGTACCCAACGTGGATGCGCGAACGCCGGCTACCTTTGAGGAATTCGAAGAGCGTTACTTTTCCAATCCGAACTTCATCTCCGATGGAGTATTCATCGCACTCGATGGTGAAGATTGGGTTGCTCTTACAGAGTTGAGCTACGCGGACGATCCCGAATCCCTTTGGGTGGGACTAAGTGCAGTGAAGGCGGAATACCGAGGGCGAAGCCTTGCCACCGCAGTGAAAGTGCGATCCTTGCAATGGGCGCTCGGTACTGGCCGCAAAGTTTTGATTACTTGGAACGAAGAGGGCAACTCGCCCATGCTCGGTATCAACAAGCGATTGGGTTTTGAGCCTCGGCCCGCTTGGATCACCTGGGAAAAGGAAGTGGGAGTGAAAGGCGCAGATGATTGAAACTTTTTTCTTGATTTCTCAAAGGAAATTGTTCATTGTGTGCCACCCAACCGAAAGCAGACCGCTTTTCCGTCCCTCGAGGAGGTCCCTAGCCAAATGATCAATATCAACTAGACCTCATACGCACCGCCTTTTCGGCGACCTATTTCCATTCACCGACAAGTGCTATTCCGACCATTTTTCAATGGCCGAGGGAGTTCTTTATGTCTGCCAATTTGAAAGTAACTGAAAACCGCCTACGCGCTTTTACGGCCGATCACTACGAAGGTATGGCCGAACTGGAGCGTGCGCTCTACCCGGATCATGCCTCCAGCGCCGCTGAGATGCGGTTTAGCGATGAGCACAAAGATCCAAAAGTCACCTGGGGTCGCTGGGTTTGGCTTGAGGAAGATCGCATTGTGGGGCGGGCCGATTTCAGCCAAGAGGCTTACTCGTTCCACCCGCAGCGCTTCTGGGTGCAGGTGGAGGTACATCCTGATTTCCAGAAACGGGGAATCGGAAGGGCCCTGTGGGAGCACCTTCAGCGGGAGCTTGAGCCTTTCGATCCCATCAAGCTCCAGACGGAGACAGGGGAGATTCATCCTGCGGGAATCAAGTTTGCGGCAAATCATGGATTCGAGAAGGAGATCGAGGAAATCGAATCTCGTTTGGATCTAACAAGCTTCGAGCCGGATGAGTTCGGCGACAGTGTGCAAAAGGTCATGGAGCAGGGGATCGTGTTTCGATCGCATGGAGAGCTTTCGCATCGGGAAGATCATATGCGCAGGCTTTACGACTTGGTTACGACCATCGATGTGGACGTACCCTGGCCCGATCCCTACACCAAGCCCGAATACGAACTCTGGTCGAAACGAATGCTGGCCAATCCCAACTTGTTGCCCGAAGGCTACATGGTGGCCCTGGACTGCAAGGATTACGTGGGCATGAGCAATTTGTGGAACGCCGAGACCATTCCTGACGTGTGGACCGGTCTTACGGGGGTGCTGCGGGAATACCGCGGACGCGGCATCGCCATGGCGCTCAAGGTTGTCGTCCTGGAGTGGGCCAAGGAGGCTGGCATCCTGGGCACGAGAACCTGGAACGCCGAACAGAACGTGGGAATGCGGGGGATCAACGCACGGCTAGGTTTTGAAGCTCTGCCGGCATGGTACACCTGCGCGAAGATCATCAAACAGGAAGAGGTGCAGAAATGACGAAAACTGCGACGAAAATTCGGACTCACAGCGAAGCTGACTATGAGGCGATCGCGCAGATCAATAACGCCCTCTTCCCGGAATTTCCGGAGACGGCCGAAGAGATCGCGCATTCGGACAAGCAGCGCATCAAGGACATGGAAGATCCGGTTCAGCCCATCAAGTGGAAGCGCTTCGTTTGGGAAGAGGATGGCAAGGTTGTCGCCTTCGGCAGCTATGGGCAGGCGCCCTTCATGTTCCACCCTCACAAATTCGAGGTCTGGGTGGCGGTGCATCCGGATTTTCAGGAGCGAGGAATCGGCGGCAAACTTTTCACCCACATCGTGGACAAGGTGATGGCCTTCGATCCCATTAAGTTGAGTTCCTGGACTTGCCCCGAGAAGGTTCCGGCCACGGTGCCCTTCCTCGAAAAGCGTGGTTTCGTTGGCGGCATGAAGGTTTGGGATTCCAAACTCACGCTTAGCGATTGGGATCCCACGCCTTTTCTGGACGCGGTCATGCGGGTAGAGGAGCAAGGCATCCGCATGATGAACATGCTTGAGCTGCGCGAGCTGTGGCCCGACTGGGATCGGCGCATCTACGAGATGGAGCAGGGAATTTGGAAGGATATTCCCCTTCCCGATCCGCACACGGATCCCGGTTTCGAGTGGTTCAAGCGTCACGTGCTCGAGTCGCCGAATCTCTATCCCGAGGCCGCTTGGTTTGCCGTTGACGGAGAAGCTTCGGTGGGTTTGAGCGTTCTGTGGAAGCAGAAGGCCGGGAATCACTTGGCAACGGGACTCACCGGAGTTTCGCGTTCTCATCGTCGGCGCGGCATCGCCATGGGGCTCAAGGTGAAAGCGCTGAGCTACGCCAAGAGTCAGGGACATTCTTGGGTCATGACCGACAACGAGGAAAACAACGTCGGCATGATCGGCATCAACAAGGCTCTAGGTTTCCAGGATTACCCGTCCTGGATGGGCTTCGACAAGATTCTGAAGGAGGAGGCATGAGCCTGCCCTTCGTGGATCTGTCCGGCGACGAGCGGAAGCAAGGGCGTGGGCATGGCGAAGCCTTGCGCGATGGCGTGCGGCAAAATCGCGATGTCTATTTTGAGCGTTTTGAGACGGACGCGGGTGTGGCGCGGGAGGATGTTCTCTCCCGCGCCCGCGCCCATCTTGGAGCTTTGCGCAAGTCCAGTCCGGCCTATGTGTCGGGCATGGAGGGCATTGCCGAAGGCGCTCACATGTCATTGGATGAAATCGTCGCCATCAACGTGCGCTACGAAATTCTCTATGACGGTGTGGGCAAGCGAATGATGGCCGAAGCCAAGCGCGACGGCTGCACGGGTTACGTGCTCATGCCCGAAGTGGTGAAGGGTGGTCGTCTGCTCGCCGGCCAGAACTGGGACTGGATTCCTCAGGTGAAGGGCGCGGTGCTGCGGGTGAAGCGCGAAGATGCGCCGAACCTGTTGGGCTTTACCGAAGCGGGAATCTTCGGGGTTAAATTGGGGCTGAACGCGGCGGGTGTCAGCCTGACGGTTAACGGTATGCTCACGGTGGACGATGACGGCGGTCGCCTGGAACGCCCCTTTCATTTGCGCTGCCACGATGCTTTGCGCGCCAGGTCGCTGGATGACGCTCGCACAGCCGTGGCGGGAACACCTCGCGCTTGTGCGGTAAATTTTCTACTGTCGGGTCTTCCCGATGAAGCGGCAGATATGGAGTTGGGTCCCGAGACCCAGCGCGAGCTTTCGGCGCATGAGGGTGTGCTTGTACACGCCAATCATTTTGTGGATCAGTGCGCGGCGGGTGTGGAGGAGCCGCCCAATCCGCGTCGGCACAATTCGGAGCATAGGCACGCGAGGCTCGAAGAGATCCTGCGTGCTGCGGCGCCGCTGAGTCGCGAGACGCTTATGGACTTGCTACGCGATCACGATGGGCATCCCAACTCGGTCTGTCGTCATCCCGACACGGAGCTTCCCGAGGGGCAGCGCGTGCACACGGTTTGCGGAGCTATCATGGAGCCGGGTTCCGGCAGCCTGTGGATCAGCGATGGGCCGCCCTGTGAGGGGGAATTCGAGGAGTTCAGGCTCTAGGGACTATCTGATGATCACCACACGGCTCGTGTGGGTTTCGTGGAGGCTGCGTAATTGTATGAAGTAGATGCCTGCCGGGACTTTATTCCCACTATCATCACGCCCATCCCATCCGAGATTGTTGCTGTTCACCTCGGAGTTCATGAAGTGGAAATCTCGTATTTTCCGTCCAGCAACATCAAAAACAGAGAACTGAGAAAACCTTTCCTCTGGAGCATCGAAGCAGATTGTAGTGCCCGCAGTACTCGGATTTGGGTAGGCTTGTAGTCTGTGCGGATATTGAATAGAGAAGCTCTCTTCGACTTCGGGGACGCCTGTGGGGTTGCACTGTCGTGGCAAGACCATTAGGCCATTGTTGAAGTCAGCGAGAAAAACGTGAGAGCCTGAAAGAGCCACAGTCCTGATTGCTCCTCCAGTATAGAAGTTTCCAGAAACAGACTCAGGGCTCTCTGGATTCGTGATATCGACAATCCTCAGACCGTTCCCAAGGTTCGCAATATACGCATAGTTTTCACTAATGGCGACGCCGTAGGCATGTCCGTGAGTAAGCACATTACTGACTGCATGGATATTTTCAGGATTCGCAATATCAAAGACATGCAAGCCGCTTTCCTCGCACCCGATGTACAGGTGAGTCCCCGAGACGTACATATCTAGAATATAGTTGAACGTGCCGCCCGGAGAATACATCTCCGAAATGGTCTCGGGGTTTTGCGGGTCAGATATGTCCACTACAATGAGGTTGTATCCTCCGACGTAGGCATAGGTGCCTGTCGTAGCAATACAGATTGAAGTGTCACTGTTACCTTCATAGCCGACAATTTGGGGGTCTTCGGGAGTGGAGACATCGATCACATAAAGTCCGGAATTTGCGACATAGGCGTATGCTCCCTGGAGAGCGACATCCATGGAACGACCTGACAATTCCATGAAGCCTACAGTCTCCGGATTCTCGGGTTCGGATATGTCCACCACTTGTAAGCCATCGTAATACGCAACAACGAATGCGTGTCTGTCTGTGATCGCTAGACCTCGAGCCAAACTCGGAGTCTCTACGCTACCGACAATTTTGAGGCTATCTGGATTCTGGAGATCAACAACCTGCAGCCCATAATCATAGGCGGCTATGAAGACATGTGTATCGGAGAGGGCTAGAGTGCGAGAGACGCCAAGAGTTTCAATGGCACTCACAATCCTCGGACTTTCAAGATTCCCCTTTTCGAATACCCATAGGCCACAGTAGTCACACGATACGTAAACATGGGTCTCTGTAGCAGCGACACTCTTAGCTTCATTCCAATCATCGCCGACACTCAGGCTGTTGACAAGTTGGGGATTCTCGGGATTGCTGACATCGACCACACTCAAACCATAGCCGCCAGTGGAAAGAAATGCGTGTGTCCCTGAAAGTGAAATCCCTCGCGCCAACCCAGGCATGTCGACACTGCCAACGATTACTGGGATCTCAGGAACGCTGATGTCGACAATCTGCAGACCGTAGGAGCGATCCGCGATATACGCCAGGCTTCCGGATACTTCGAGATCCCAGGCATTTCCTGGGGTGTCGACACTTCCAAGGATTGTGGGGTTCTCTGGAACAGTGATGTCGATCACTTGGAGGCCGTAGTCCCAATTCGTTAGATATGCGTGAGTGCCGGAGAGCACGACATTGTATGCCCATCCGGGAGTGTCGACATTGCCTAGTACCTGAGGTAGTTCAGGATTGGAAACATCGATTAGAGTTAGGCCATGATCGAAATCCGCAATGCAAACGGTAGATTCCGTAGCAAACACACCCATCGCATACCCCGGTGTGTTCGCGCTTCCAATAATTTGAGGGCTACTCGGATCGGTGATATCAACCACTTGCAGACCAGTCCAGCCACAAGCCAGAAAAGCCAGATCGCCAGAAATGTGCAAATCATAGACTTCACTTGGAGTGTCTGCGTGCCCGATGATCTCAGGATTCTCAGGGTTTGAAATGCTTACAACTTGCAGGCCTTCTTCCTCGTCTGCAATGTATGCGAGAGTGTCAGCAATAACTACCTTTTCACCATCCCCTGAGGTGTAAATGGAGCCAACTTTTCGCAAGTATTCATCGTAGTCGATACATTCTGCGAATGCAGGGAAGATTGGAATTCCCAATGCCAGAATCAGGCATGTTAGAGCAAGGTGGGAGCGGAGTGTCGAGGAAAGAGTCAACTGACAGGCAACTCTTTTAAAGAGAATTGTGTTTCCGCTGTTGAACCCAAGCGTTGCTGCGCTGGCCGGCATGGAATCCTCCCAATTAGACTAATTAATTGTAGACTATATGGGGTTCCATAGCCAGTTTACACTGAAGGCCCGCCGCAATATGCGTCTTCGATTAAAAGAAGGCCTTGGCCACTTTCAGAATTCCCTGCTTCCAGGGAACCCGGTGGCTCACGCCCGAGGCGTTTTCGAAGTTCTCCATGTTGGCGAGATACCAACGGTAGTTGCGCACCAGCGCGTCCTTGTTGGAAAACTTGGGATCGTAGCCCAACACCTTTTCGGCCTTCTCGATGGATACGAAACTGTCGGTGGAGGCCGTTTCGTAGACCCACTTGTAGAGCGGCGAGAGTTTGAGCGCTTCGAGGAAGCGAAGGATGCCGATAACTGGCGCGGCTGGAAATCCCTTCACCTTCTTGCCGAAGCCCGCGTCGTCGAGCACCGCCTGCCAGTCTTCGCCCATGGTCGTGAATTCGCGCGCGCCGATGTTGAAGGTGTCGTTCACGATGGCTTCGTCGCCCTCAAGACAGAGGCCGATGGAGTCGCAAAGGTCTTCCACGTCGAGCAATTGATAGCGATTCTTCCCGTTGCCGATCATGGGAAAACCCTTGCCGTCTTTTGCCCAGTCGTAAAGCAGCGCGAAAACGCCGAGGCGTTCGGGACCGATGAAGCTCTTGGGCCTAACCACCGGCACGATCATGCCTTGGTCGCGGAACTCGAAGCAGACGTCCTCGGCCTTCACTTTTGCCTCGCCGTAGGGGCCCACGCCGATGCGTCGATCATCTTCATAGAGCGGGTGATGATCGGGTATTCCGTAAACCGCCGTCGAGGAAATGTGCACCACGCGCTTGATGCCCGCGGCCTGGGCCGAGGCGAGCACGGTGCGCGTGCCTTCGATGTCGGTGGAGAAAATATCCTCGGGCTTGTAGAGGGGAAGTGCCGCCGCGCAATGGACCACCAGATCCTGGTCCTTCATGACCGCATCCACGGCCTCACGATCGCGAATGTCGCCGATGACCTCGTTGATGCTGTCGCGCTCTGGATAGTCGAAGCTCTCCAGATCGAGACTGCTAACCTCATAGCCACGCGCAAGTAGCCAACGCACCAGGTTGATGCCCAAAAATCCCGCGCCGCCGGTAACGAGAATCCGCTTGTTCGACATTCAATTCCCTCCAACCAAATGGTATCGGCACATCCGGGCATCAAGTTAAGGGCCTTGGGGCAGGTTGGCTAGAGGAATCCACGGTGGTTATCTGTTCGTGACTGGAGACTCGTGACTCACGACTCTAGAAGCTGATCCCCTCTTGATCCACCAGATCCTGAAGGGTGGTGTTGTAGATCATCTCCTTGATGCTATCGCGCTGTGGTCCCCAAAGCTTGTGCATGGGGCAGGGCTTTTCGTCGCCGCACTTCTCGAATCCCAGCAGGCAGCGCTCGTAGCTCTCAAGACCCTCCACCTGATCCACGATCTGGGCCAGGGTCACCTTGTCCAGATCGCAGCAAACCTGATATCCGCCGGTCTTCCCGCGCATGGACTTCACGAGCCCCGTGGCCGCTAGGGTGCTCATCATCTTGCCCAGGTATTTGTAGGGAATATTGAGTTTCTGGTGGATATGCGTGGCCGAAAGCCGCTCGTCTTTGTGGTTGGCCAAATAGACCATGACGCGGATGGCGTACTCGCTGGTTTTCGTTAGTCGCATCTTCCACCTCCAGGTGGATAATCATAGGGCCTTGCCGTCTCAATGCCAAGACCGAATCCTCAATTGTGGACCCTTGATTTGCACGGATCTTCATGCTTATTCGTGGTGATTCCCACGGAGGAGCGACATGCGATACGAAAACGGCGGCGATCGCCTGGAAAACCTTCCCATCACGCTATTCGGTTCGGTCATGGGCTTGGCGGGTCTATCCATTGCCTGGCTGCGTTATGGGGAGATCATGCATCGCTCCACGAGGCCGGGCCAGGTGCTTCTCTATCTGACGGCAGCCTGGTTCCTTCTCCTGACGCTCTTCTACCTCTTGAAGTGCCTGCGTTTTCCCGGTCGGGTCGCACAGGAATGGTGTCACCCGGTTCGCGTGAACTTCTTCCCGGCCTTCAGTATCTCGATATTGCTCCTGGGTATCGGCTTTTTCGGCCTGCGCCCCGAGCTTTCACGCGTCCTCTGGTGGATCGGCATGCCCCTGCACATGCTCGGGACCCTGCGCATCATCGCACTGTGGATACGCGGCGACATGAGCATCCACAGCCTGAACCCGGCCTGGTTCATTCCCGTGGTCGGCACGATCTTGGTGCCCGTGGCCGGCGCCCAGGTGGCGCATCCTGATATCTCCTGGTTCTTCTTCGCCGTGGGGCTGATCTTCTGGATCATCTTCATGACCATCGTGTTTTACCGGTTGATCTTTCATCCGCCGCTTCCCGAAAAACTGCTGCCCACCCTTTCCATTCTCATCGCGCCGCCATCGGTGGGCTTCATCGCCTGGATGAAGCTGACAGGCAGCCTCGATCCGGCCGCCCGCATGCTGTACTTTTTCGGGCTTTTCATCTTCCTGCTGATTTTGGGCAAGGCGCGGCGCTTCATTCGTTTGCCCTACTTCGTGTCCTGGTGGGCCTATACCTTTCCCATGGCTTCGGTGACCTTGAGTAGCCTGCTCATGCACAAGCTTACGGGTCTGGCTTTTTACGCCTGGCTGGGAACGACCTTGCTGGCGCTCACCAGCTTTGTGGTTTTAGTGGTCCTGGCTAAGACCCTGAGGGCGGCGGGGCAGCGTCGCATCTGCGTGGAGGAAATCTAGGGAAGCGCTCTACACTATTGAATTTCCGAGAAACCGGGCGCATCTTGTCGTCAATCTAAGGAGGCGCCATGCCGCAGAATCTCGTTGAAAAACTCGCCCAGCGCTTTGCCGTGGATCTCGAACCCGGTCATGTCGTGCAGAGCGGCGACTTCCTGTCCATCCGTCCGGCCCACGTGATGACTCACGACAACACGGGTGCGGTCATGCCCAAATTTAAATCCATCGGCGCCGTGAAAATGGACAATCCCCGCCAGCCGGTTTATGCCCTGGATCACAACGTGCAGGACACCAGCGAGAAGAACCTGGCCAAGTACGCGGGCATCGAGGCTTTCGCCAAAGAAATGGGCGTGGATTTTTATCCCGCCGGGCGCGGCATCGGCCATCAAATCATGTGCGAAGAAGGATATGCCTGGCCCACCAGCATGGTGGGTGCCAGCGATTCGCACTCTAACATGTACGGCGGGCTTGGTGGTTTGGGTACTCCCAGCGTGCGGCCCCACCCGGCCGCTGT
>JACNKJ010000290.1 GCA_014382085.1 bacterium | reverse complement strand
CTTCCAGATCGAAAAGCACTCGGTCCCCGGAAACCTGACTGTCGGACAGGAGATTCCGCCCGAAGTCGAGCATGAGGGGCGAGGCCGCGGCCATGCCCATGACCAGAGCGCCGGCGATCCAAGGTTCAAGGCGTCCACGATTGCGGTTGGACAGGTGGGCCGCCAGTCCGATGAAGGCGCCCAGCAAGGAGGTGGCGATGATCGCGCCCTTGGCCCCCAGCAGGGGAAGCAGGGCGAAACCGGCGGCCAAGGATCCGAGGATAGATCCCAAAGTGTTGGCGAAGTAGAGCCGCCCGATTCCCCATCCCAGGCGGGAAAGACCGCGAATGCCGATGCGGTTGACCAGGGGGAAGGTCATACCCAATAACAGGGTGGGCACCGCCATGATGAGCAGGGCCGCGAGGAAGCGACGGGTTAGGTAGGCATTCCAGTTCAAGGAAGCGCTGCTGAAAAATGCACTCTCCTCCATGCGCGGCAGGATTTCCCAGATTAGGGGAACCGTGGCCAAGGCCGTGAGCGCCGCTAGGATTTGAACTCGGCCCAGCCAGGCCGCTGGCGATTGGGCGCGGTCGGCGATGCGCCCGCCGATCCATCCTCCCAGGGATAATCCCAAGAGGAAGGTGGTCAGCATGGTCGAAAAGGCGTAGGTGGAATTACCGAGGAAATGATCCAGGGCGCGAGTCCAATAGAGCTCGTAGCCCATGGCGGCGAATCCGCTGGCGGCGAAGAGGAAGGCCAAGAGTCCGGGATGAATTTCCGGCGGCGCGCTGTCGGCTTCCACCGAATCCATGGCGCTGCGGGCTGCGGCGTCTAGTTCGGGTTGTCCGCGATCGATGAGAAGAATGAGCCCAGCGATGGCCAGATTCAAAGCGGCGGCCAGTAGCGTGCAATAGAGTAGGCCCAGGGTGGGAATGAAAACGAAGCCAGCCAGAAATACGCCAAGCACGGCACCGAAGGTGTTCACCGCGTAGAGTAGGCCCAGGCCGCGACCCAAACGCTCGGAACTGCGCACGATGTAGCGACCGAGCACGGGAAGAGTGCCGCCCATGAAGAAGGTGGGCGGCAGCAGGATCAGCAGGGCCACGCCCACGCGCAGGAAGGACAGGGATCCTTCGGGAAGTGATTGCGCCATGGCCACATAGGATGGCTTCAAAAAAACGATGGCCGCATGAACGCCCAAGCCGAGGATCGCGATGGCGATTTCGAGCATCGCATAGAGGCGAAGGGGGCGACGCGTGGCGTCGGCATGGCTGCCGAAGAATCGGCTACCGAAGGCCAGGCCGCCCATGAATGCCGCCAGCACCGCGCTGATGGCAAAGGTGGTGCCGCCGAGAAGCTGGCTGAGCAGACGAATCCAGACCAGTTCGTAAACCAGTCCGCTCACTCCCGAAAGGGTGAATAGGATAAGTACCAGCGGCGTAGCGCGTTTCATGGCGTCCTTTCAGGATATCGGCAGTGGCTTCCGCCGCAGTTTCGCCACGCGGCGCGCCTTCGTCAAGGCGGGAAAGGGCTGGTTTCGCGCCCGGCGCTGGGCTAAATTCAACATCCTAGGAGGTAAGGTGTCTGAGTTTACATGCACCGTGAAAGTTCGCTACGCCGAGACCGACCAGATGAAGGTGCTGCACCATTCCCTCTGGCCCGTGTATTGGGAAGTCGCCCGCGGCGCTTTCATGGAATCGCTGGGTTTTCCCTATGGCGAGCTGGAGAAAAACCAGGGCATCTACTTCCCGGTAATCTCCGTAGGCGCCGAAATTCAATCACCCGCCTATTACGACGATGAAATCGAACTCCGATGTCAGGTCGCCGAACTCGGGCGAGTGAAACTGCGCTTCCACTATGAAGGCTGGCGGGGCGACACCTTGCTGGCCCGAGGGCACAGTCAGCATGGCGTGATCGACCTGAACTGGAAGGTGGTCAAACTACCCGAGGAAGTTCGAGAAGCACTCAAGACAGTTAAGGAAAACTAGTTCCGGCTGGAGACTGGCGACTTAAGACTGGAGACCCAATGTCCGACTTCGAATGTGAACTCCCCCAGCACCGCGGCACAGCCGAAGAAATTCGGCGAGTGCTAGAAGATTACAAGGTCGTGGCCGTGGTGGGCATGTCCAACAAGCCTGAGCGGCCCAGCTATCATGTGGCCGAGTATCTGATGAGCGTCGGCTATACCATTATACCCGTGCATCCCGCGGCCGACGAAATTCTGGGCCTCAAGTGCTACCCCAAGCTCACCGACATCCCCGCCGAGATGGGTGTGGAGATCGTGGATATCTTCCGCCGACCCGACCTGGTTATGCCCCATGTGGAGGAAGCCATCGAGATCGGCGCTAAGGCCGTGTGGTTCCAGGAGGGCGTGATCAACAACGAGGCCGCCGCGCGGGCCAAGGAAGCGGGCCTGCAGGTGGTGCAAAATCTTTGCATGTTGAAGGAGCACAAGGTTTTATAGTCGCCAATCGCCAGTCTCCAGTCGCAAGATCCGCGGATGTTCTGGAGGCTCGTGACTCGAGACTGGAGGCTCTTGGACATAGGGCTGGCATTGATCCCGCCTCTAATCTATCTTCTGCCAAATTTACCCAGCCATACGGAGGCCCCTATGAGTGAGCCGCTGTTCAGAACCGGACTCACCTATGATGACGTTATTCTCCAGCCCCGCCACAGCGCCATCCACCCTCGCGACGCACAGTTGGGCACCCGCCTGACACGAAAAATCACGCTGAACATTCCCATTTTGAGCTCGGCCATGGACACGGTCACCGAAGCCGAGATGGCCATCGCCCTGGCGCGCGAAGGCGGCATTGGGATTATCCACAAGAATTTGTCGCCCGAGCGGCAGGCCGAGCAGGTGGACCAGGTGAAACGCTCGGAGAGCGGCATGATCACGCGGCCCATCACGCTTTCGCCCAAGGCCCTCGTGGCCGAGGCCATGGAGTTGATGCGGCGCTATCGCATAAGCGGCGTTCCCATTACCGAGGCCGGCAAGCTGGTGGGCATCCTCACCAACCGCGATCTGCGATTCAACGAGCGGACGAACATTCCCGTGAGCGAACTCATGACGCGTGAGAATTTGGTCACGGTTAAAGAGGGCACGACCCTGGCCGAGGCCAAGGCCATCCTGCATGAACATCGCATTGAGAAATTGCCGGTGGTGGACGCGTCCGGCGAGCTTCGCGGCTTGATTACGGTGAAGGATATCCAGAAGAAAATCGACTACCCCGCCGCCAACAGCGACGAAGACGGTCGCCTGCGCGTGGGCGCGGCGGTGGGCGTGGGCGATGATCTGGAGCGGCGCATTCATCTGCTGGCCGACAGCCATGTGGACGTCATGGTCATCGACACCGCCCATGGGCACAGCGCCAACGTGATTGACGCGGTCAGGCACGCCAAGGAACTCTATCCCGATATGCAGGTGATCGCGGGGAACATCGCCACAGCCCAGGCGGCCGAAGCGCTCATCGAGGCGGGGGTGGACGCCGTGAAGGGGGGCATCGGACCGGGGACCATCTGCACCACTCGCGTGATCAGCGGGGTAGGCGTGCCGCAGATTACCGCCATCCTCGACGTGGCGGGTGTGGCACGAGCCGCGGGCGTTCCCGTGATCGCCGACGGCGGCATCAAGTACAGTGGCGATATCACGAAAGCCCTGGCCGCCGGCGCAGACGCGGTAATGATCGGCAGCCTTTTCGCCGGCACGGGTGAAAGCCCGGGCGAGACCATCCTCTATGAAGGTCGCAGCTACAAAGTTTACCGCGGCATGGGCAGCCTGGACGCCATGAAGGAAGGTTCGGGCGATCGCTATTCCCAGGAAGGCGTGTCGGAATCGAAGATGGTGCCCGAGGGTATCGTGTCGCGTGTGGCCTTCAAGGGACCGGTGAAGAACACCATCTATCAGCTGGTGGGCGGCCTTCGCTCAGGCATGGGCTACCTTGGATCGAGCAGCCTGGAAATGCTCCGCGATCGTGCCGAGTTTGTGAGAGTGACGGCCTCAGGACTGCGCGAGGCGCATCCCCATGATGTGGCCATCATCAAGGAGGCTCCCAACTATCAGATTCCATAATGGAAACTGAAGGCATTCGCGGCTGGCTTATCGACGTTGAAGGCACGCTGGTCGTGGACAAATCCTATCGCGCCGTGCCTGGCGCCGTGCAGTGGCTTTCCTCATTGGTGATCCACAAGATCCCCTTCGCCATTCTCACCAACAACACCACGCTCACACGCAGCGAAATGGGCATGCGCCTGCGCGATGCCGGTTTCGGCGTGACCGATCGACAGATCATCGGATGTCAGGGGCGCGCGGTTCAGATTCTGCACGAGCATGGATCACCCGAATGCTGGGTGCTGGGTTCGGACTCGCTCATCCGCACCCTGGAGGCGGGCGGCCTGCTTTGCCGCGATCTCTCCCGCGAAACACCTGAGGAAAACGACATACCGCGCGCCTTGGTCCTGGGTTGGATGGAAAACCCTGATGCACGGCTTCTTTCTCGCGCAGTGGAACTCTTGCAGCGGCCCCTGGTCACCTTCGTGACCCTTCACAAGAACCGGCTGTTTCGCAATGCAGGACGCGTGGAACCCGGGCTGGGTGCCTGGGCCTCGGCCCTGGAATACGCCAGTGGGAAAGAGGCAATCGTAGCCGGCAAACCCGCCCTCGACCTCTTCCGAGCCGGCGCCCGCGCGCTGCAGCTTCGCCCCAATGAAATCGCCATGGTGGGCGATGATCCTCAAGCCGACCTGACCCCCGCCGCCGAGCTGGGTAGGAAGACGGTTTTCGTGCTGTCGGGCAAATACGGTGATACGAGCGTGCTCAAGCGCCTGCCTCTTGAGTTCCGGCCAGAATTTGTGGCCGGCAGTGTGGCGGAGCTTGAGAAGGCCGACGGATAGCTTCACCCTAGTCTCAAATACCCTAAGACACCTGTATTAAAGTGATTACGATTCTTGAATTTGCATCATTTGTATGTTGAATTTGCATCATTTGTATGATAGAGTTTTATGGCTTTCGATGACTAGTGTGTTCAGGAATTGAATGGATATCGGGCACCGTTTCCATAAGGGCGCGGGCTATTGCATCAACAGCACTGACACTTAGAGAGGTTGAATCATGCGTAAATTGCTAGTTCTTACTCTTGCGCTGGGTCTCATCACTTTGACTGCTTCCGCCGATCTGATCGATCAGGAACAGAACGGCGCATCACTCTACATGGCCGCCTTCTCCCAGCTCGATCTTGCACAGTCGTTCCAGCAGGCGAATCCCAATATTTCCGGGGCGGGTATTAACCTGCACGCGGGAACCGGAAGCACAGACAATGTCACCATCTCCCTCTGGGACGCACTTCCCAATGCGGGCGGCAACATGCTTGCCAGCGGCAGCGCCATGGGCACCGAGGGTGATTGGGTTGACGTCTATTGGGGCGTCACGCCGGTTGTTCCCGGACAGACCTACTACTTGGTCTTTGATGGCAACATGACTCTGGGCATTAATGGCGACGTAGATCTGTATCCCTATGGCCATGTGTTTGCAAACCCGGGCTTCAATCCTTTCACTCAGTATGACTACACCTTCCATACCTACTACAGCGAGACCACCGCGACTCAGGAAACTTCCTGGACCTCGATCAAGTCTCTGTTCTAGGGAAAGCTGAACATCACGATTCATGCTTCAGGCTCGGGCACCTCGCCCGGGCCTTTTCTAATTGTCACAGTCTTGTCTGAAATGACCTCGGCCTCTTGAAGATCGGCCCAAAACCCCCATCTTCTACCCATGGGTAAGATATCGCTTCGCCATCGAATCGGTCGCAAGGGCCTGAAAACCTACTCACTGCGTCTCGCCGTGCAGAGTGGCTTCGCGATTTTGATTATGCTCATCGGCCTCGAGTTCGCGCGCTTCGTACACGCCATTGAAACAGGTGTTAGCCCTCTTCCATCACGACCTTCAGGCGTGGAAGGATTTCTCCCCATCAGCGGACTCATGGGCGTGCTGGATTGGATCTATCAGGGCAAGCTCAACAGCATCCATCCCGCGGCGACGATGCTCTTTCTCATTTTCACAGTCTCGGCTTTGCTCCTGCGCAAGAACTTCTGTTCCTGGATCTGCCCTGTGGGCCTCATCTCGGAAACCCTGGCACGAATCGGTCGCCGGGTTTTCGGCCGCAACTTCCGACCTTGGCGCTGGCTAGATGAGGGACTGCGCTCCATCAAGTACCTACTGCTCGGCTTCTTCGCATGGGCCATCTTCACCATGAGCGCGGACGCCCTGCGCGAGTTCATTACTTCGGGATACAACCGCATCAGCGACGTAAAGATGTACTATTTCTTCGCGCATCTCAGCAGCACGTCGATCGTGGTTCTCGTGGTACTCACAGTGGGATCGGTTTTCATCAACGGATTCTGGTGCCGCTATCTCTGCCCCTACGGCGCATGGCTCGGCATCTTCAGCTGGACCTCGCCGGTGAAGATCCGTCGCAATGAAGCAAGCTGCACCGATTGCGGTCTCTGTGACCGCGTTTGCATGGCGCGATTGCCGGTGTCGAAAAAGGAACGCATCATCAGCCCCGAGTGCACGGGATGTTTGGATTGCGTGGCCAGTTGCCCCTCATCCACGGCCCTCACCGCCGGAGGCAAGGGTCGCAAGATCGGCGTGGAGCACTTTGCGGCGGGGGTCTTCTTGGTTTTCATGTTGGGATATCTAGTCGCGCGTGTGGCGGGATGGTGGGAAGGCGGCGTGAGCGAATCGGAGTATTTCCAGCTGCACGGCGTCATGGAAAGCCTGGATCACCTAGGTCAGGAATATCGGCCTTAGTCCAGCTTCAGGCGATAGCCTTTTCCATGGGCGGTCAGAATTCGCTCCGGCTTCGCCGGATCAATTTCCAACATCTTCCGCAAAGCTAAAATGAAGTTGTCCACCGTGCGCGTGCTGGGATAGGCGTCGTAGCCCCAAATGCGATCGATGATGGTGTCTCGGTCCACGGCCTCGCCATCGCGCTCTGCCAGCAAGCGAAGGATCATGGCCTCCTTCTCCTTGAGGCGAATTTTACCGTCGGGAGTTTGCGCCTCGCGCGCGTCCAGGTCGATGGAAACGCCGGGCCACTCCAGAACCGTCCGCGATGGCTTCTCACGCATCCAATCTTCACGTCGGAAAATGCGCTTGATGCGTGCCAGTAGTTCGCGAAGCACGAAAGGCTTGGTGATGTAGTCGTCGCCGCCTTCTTCAAGCCCGCGCACGCGATCGTCTTCCGAACCCTTGGCCGTCAAAAACAGCACGGGTACGCGATCGCCCTTCTCGCGAATGCGTCGGCACATTTCGAAGCCGTTCATGCCAGGTAGCATGATATCCAGCAGGATCAAATCCACGCCGCCGCGCTCCCAGTATCGCAATCCGTCTTCGGCGCTGTCGGCGACCACCGGTTCGTAACCATCCAATTCCAGGTTCAGCTTCAGGCCCTCTGCCAGATGCCCTTCATCCTCGACGATCAGGATTCGCTTTTTCACGGGGTCTCCTTGGCGATTGGCAGAACAAGCGTAAAGGTGGAGCCTTCACCGACCTTGCTCTCCAATTCGATCTTGCCGCCCAATTCCTGGGCGGCGCGCTTAACGAGGTAGAGCCCGAGGCCAGTGCCTCGCATGCCTCCGGGACGACGTCCGGCCTCACCCACTCGGAAGAAACTCTGGAATATTTTTCGCCGCAAATTGCGGGGAATACCCGGCCCCGCATCGCGTACGGAAATACGACAATATGCGAGTGTAGATTCTATGTCCAAGTATACCCTCGCCGGCTTGGGCGAATACTTCACCGCGTTCTCCAGAAGGTTGCGCAGGGCTACGGAAAACAATTGGCGATCACCGTAGATTCGGCAACCTTGGCCAAGCTCGGAATGCACTTGAGCGCCTTCTGATGTGAAAAAGGCCTGGAGCCCACGGAGAATTTCTTCAGCCTCAAACTTAACATCGAGAGCCTCTGGCTCCGCACCTAGGGGACTTTCGGCACGACTTGCCGCAAGAACCTGCCCCACCATGCCGTCCAGGCGCGAGACATCTTCCTGCATATGCCGAAGAATTTCATCGCGGCGAAGCTCGTCGAGATCGGGACGTTCAAGGGTTTCCGCATATAGCTGAAGACTGGCCAGGGGTGTTCTAAACTCGTGGGACACTCCCGCCAGGAAGAGTTCCCGCGTGCGACGGAAACTCATCTCGCGGCGATAGGCGAGGGTGAGCAGAGCGCTGCCCGCCAAAATCAAGGCTAGAAAAAAGACGCCCTCACCCAGGAACATGGCGCTTCGGCGTTTGGCTTCCTTGCGTGTGGCTTCTTCCACCGAACTGTCGATATGGATGTCCCAGGCATTATCCAAACGATTGAAGTGAAGATTGGGGAAGGTTTCGCGAAGGTGGGCTTCTGGATCTTCGGCGATTTCCGGATAGGTTCGCATGAGGTAGGCCGCATGCAAGCGATCGGCCTGGAAGCGCTGCTGCTGGAGTTCGAAGTAGCGGTCGCCTTCGCGGCTGAGGTAGATCACCCACCAGCTAGACTGGGCCACCATGAGCACCAGAAGAATCCAATAGGTAAAAGAAATGAGTCGGCTGGGGCGCACGTCAGTCTCGAACCTTGAAGAGGAGTTCAAAGAGCATGTAGATCCCCAGCAAAACGAGCAAGGCCGGGAAAACGGGAATCGAGAAGCCGAACATATCTCCGAAGCCGAGCCCCAGGGCAAGAATGCCGAGAATCAAGGTTCCTCCGGAAACGGTAAGCCCGAACAGGCCGCGGAATAGTTGCACGGCAAGAAGAATCACACCCGAACCAATGAGCCAAAGACCTTCGGGAAAGGAACCATCGGGAGCCATCCAGAGAACGCCCACCATAATAAGGAAGAGCGCCCAGCCGGATTTTTCGATACGAGCACCTCGGCGCGACTCATCCCGTTCTTCGCTGACTTCCACTTCAATCTTCATGTTTCCTCCATCACCAAGGGATGGGCTCTCGGTCGCGGAAAAGTCCGCCGCTAGGTCCGTCTTCCGGCAAAGTCGCCAACCACAAAATCGTATCGGCGCCCTCTTCCGGACTACGGTGCGCGCTGGCGCCGCCCATGTCCGTTCTCACCCAACCTGGACACATCGCGTTCACTTTTACATCGGGATGCTCGACCTCGGCAGCGAGAATCCGTGTCGTTGCGTTCAAGGCAGTTTTGGAAAGCCGATAGGCCGCGCTTCCCGCGCCCATACCTGAAAGCTGCCCCATACCGCTGGAAAGATTCACCACGCGGCCGTGACCTCTTTCGATCATTCCCGGCAAAAAAGTACGGCAAAGCATGAGGGGGCCATAGAAATTTGATTCTAGGGTTTCGCGGATCTTGGCAATGTCCACATCCAGGGCGCGCTCACCTTCATCAATGTAGACCGCGGCATTGTTCACCAAAATATCCAAGCCACCGGTTTTGGCTTTGATAGCCTCATAAGCGGAATCGATTGATGCCTCGTCTTGCACATCGAGAATCAGCAGTTCCACTTCCAGACCTTCGCTGCGTAAAGCCTCCAATGCTTCCCGACCTCGAATCTCATCGCGAGATCCCAGAAATACTTGGCAACCCAACTTGGCTAAGCCGCGGCAGGCCGCCAGACCGATTCCCTTGTTGCCTCCCGTAACCAGTGCCCTTCGAGTCATGGCTTGATGACCCGGTCGGCGGTAGCCATGATGCGCATGTTATCGTCCATGTTTCCCACTCCGCCGATGAGCAACTTGTCCTGGAGATTCAAATAATCCAGACAAGTACCGCAGCTTGCGATACGCGCACCGCGTGCTTCGAGAGCGCGGAGGCTATCAATCACTTCGCTGCCTTCGGTGGTGAGCAAGACGCCGTGATTGCTGCAACCGATCATGTCGACGGGAATTTCGGACGCCGCCAGCTTTTCGAGAAAGACCTTGAGCAGTTTTCGTCCAAGTTCATCATTGCCACGACCCATTGTGTCGGAACTAAGGCAAAGGAATGTCATCATACTCCTAAGGATGCCGGCGGCAATGTGCCTGCCGATTGAAAGACGGTCCCGGGC
>JACNKJ010000246.1 GCA_014382085.1 bacterium | reverse complement strand
TCTGGCGACCCAGTGGGCTGAGCCCACGTCCCATGTCGTCGCCGCCACCATGGCTTGCTCCCACGGAGCGGAAACGGAAAATTCCTTCGCTCTCAAAGAGGCGCTCCATGTCCAGCCAGGTGAAGTCGGGGTCGGTAGCGCCCCAGTTGGATGCACCCACCGAACAGGTGATCACCGGGCGCAGGCCCATCACTTCCATGGCGGAGTAGAGAGCGATGTTCATGCCCGGGAAGGAGCCCGAAACCGCCACGGCCACCATGTCACCCTCGCGCAGGCCGGCCTGCTTGAAAAGTTCAACGACATAGGCGGCCATGTTTGGGTTGAGTGTGGTGAGCTTGGACTCCAGGTTACCGAAGGAGTTGGTAATGAGGCTGGTCTCCGGACCGATGAGGCCCGTGCAGGAGGGGTCGTTGGCAAGATCGGTGACGGCGTCTTCAAGATCGCAGAAACGACGAATGGAGGCGAAAGCCTCGTCGGCTTTCTCGGCCGCCTCCAGCTTGATCTCATAGTCGCGCTGGCGCACGGGCTTGCGTGTCTCTTCCAATACCCATTGAAGGAGAATGGCCCCTGCGGCGAGGCCCAGCAGCACGGTGCGTCTGCGCCATTTAGAACGCCAGCTCAATGAGCCTCCCCCCGTAGGCCACCACCATGGCCACACGTACGATGAAAGCGGCCATGATCATGGTGCTCAAAGTCTCCAAAACACCTTGGCGAAACATCCAGTAGGCGATGAGCCCGGGGATGATGTAGCCGATGGACTGCATCACCGCGATGTCCACATTGGAGCCGAGCATTTCGTTGAAGATGAGCAGATAGCGAGTGAGGCCGCCGAAGAGGAAGCCCAGCAGCACGCAAAAAACCAAGGTGCGCCGACCATAGAGCAGGATGGCCCGGCTCAGCAGCTTCACGCTGGCGAAAGTGAGAAGCGAGGCCAGAATGGTGCCCATGATGCGCGCGGGCTGATCCAGGTAAAGCGCGATGTAGCCCGGGACGATCAAACCTCCGGCCGCCAGGCCGAGGATTTCCGAAAAGACAAGGCTCACAACGAGTCCCAAGCCAATAGCCTGATAGATCATGCCGCCCTCTCCTTCCCTTCCAAAAGCTCCATCAAGGTCACGCCGGCACCGCCGATGTTGGCAATGCCTACCACGGTGGTGCTGCCCACGCTTTCGGCCACGAGGCGAGACCAGATCGCTTCAGGTCCTTTGCCGCCGAGGTCGATGATCTCGTCTTTCGCCACGCCCTGCCGACGGATCATGTCGGCAAAGACATGGGTCATCTCGCCGATGAGAACGTATTTGTGTGCCTTCACCTGTCGCCCGAACAAGGGCGCCAGGTCTTTGCTGCGGCGCATGCGATCGGCCCTAATATTGATGAGCGCCAAAGTGCGATCGCCTCGCTCGCCCAAGGCCAGGTGCTTCCAAAGGAAGGCCGTGGACTCGGGGTCGTTCGCCGCGAAAAGATTGATGAACTCCACCTGCACATCACTTTCCTGAATGCGCACGGGAATAAGAGCGCCCGGGTCAGGTGTTACCTTGCGCATGTGTTCCAACGCGTCCTGTCGCCCGATGCCCAGGGACTCGCAAACCTGCAGAGCCAGGCTGAGATTGTCAGCCAGTTCCACGTAGGCGAAACCTTCCAACTCTTCGGGCTTCACGTCCTCGGCATTGGCCAGGTGGAAGCGGGTTTTGAATTCGCGGGCCTTGCCTTCCATAAGAGGAAGGAAACGATACTCGGCCGTGAAGAACTTGCTTCGCTTGGGAATGGTGCTCGAAAGATTTCGCGCCACGTCTTCAAGCCGCGGCCCCATGGCTTCAAGATGATCGGGCCTCACGTTGGTGATCACTCCGTGGGTGGCTTTCACGATGCGATGTTCGGTGGTCCACTGCAGGTCTGGGCGCACAGCCATGCATTCGAGCACGAGAGCGTTCGCTCCCGAGTTTACGCACTGGCGGAAGATTCCAAGTTGTTCGCGAATGTTCGGGCCGCCGCGTCGGCTGATGGGCGCTTCACGCCCGTCGGGGTAAATGATTCGCGCCGCCGAGCCCGTGGTCTTGGCGAAGACCCGGTACTCGCCGGCGCGAAGTCCTGCCGCGATGAGACGCGTTACCGAACTCTTTCCACGACTGCCGTTCACGTGCACACGCACGGGGATACGCCTACGGTGCCAGCGATGCCGAAACATCTCCCAGAGACCGAGCGCGGTCAGCAGCAGAAAGAGCGTGAGGATCAGCCTCATGGCGGTCCAGTGCCCTTATCTTATCAGGACCAGCTTGCGGGTCAGGCTCCGCTCGCCGGCCTGCAGACGGTAAAAGTAGACGCCGCTGGCAAGTTCTCTACCGGCTTCGTCACGACCATCCCAGAAAAGCGCCTGCGCGCCCCCGTGTCCTTCACCTGAAAGCAGACTGCGAACACGGCGACCGCTCACGTCGAAGACGCTGAGCTTGGCCGGTCCGCTCTGACCCAGGCTGAAGTGGATCCAGGCGCCCGCCCGCGTGGGGTTGGGGCTGGCCGGGTCCAGCGACATGGTGCTGGACAGGACCGCACTCAGCAGACCCAGATCGGTTTCCTGCGCGAAGGGGTGCAAGGCGATGAGGCGATACTCCGCGTTCTCGCCGCCTTCGGCATCTTCGTAGTCCCGCGCACCGGCGGGCAGAGTCGCAATGACTTCGCCGTCGCGCAGCAAGCGCCAACCGGTTAGGGGGCGATTGTCACTCGGCGTCCAGTCGAGCTTCCAACCGTTTCCGCTGGGACGGGCCGCCGCGGCAGCCAGGGTCAACGGATCGTAGACGGGAGCTTCGGGAGGGATGCGAATCGCGAGGCCCGGCGACAGGGGCAAGGAACCTTGTGAGTAGACATTGCCGTAGCTGACCTGCAAGCCGTCGTCTTCGGAAGGACTCTCGAGGCCCACGGTGGCATAGTTGCGCTCGTAATCGAGATTGGCAACCTGCCGGTACTGGAACAGCATTTCACCGTCGCCCATGGGTCCGCTGCCATGCACCGAGGGATCGAGGATCCAGAGCTGGAAGGTCTGGAGGTCGTCGATTTCAGGCTTGTAGTGGCGAACCTGACTCCACTCAACGATGAAGGCGCCCTTCTCGGCCACGTACTGGGAATAGATTCCGTCGCGATGGGCCCAGTCGGGGGGAATCTCGTCCTCTCTCGGATCGACAACGAAATTATCCCAGAAGGGGGCGACCAGTGAATGGTTGCCGTGGCGGTTGGGTATTCCCCAATTGTAGAAGTCGAAGAAGTCAGAGGGGTCGAAGCTGATCCAACCGTTATCGCTCACACGGATTTCGCTGAAGACTTGCCCGTAGTATTGAAAGTCGAAGGGCAGGTCCACGAGGAGAGTTGTTTCGCCCTGATCGGGATACTTGTCGGACGGGAAGTCCAGCTCGGCCCCTGTGCCGCCGTAGCGAGTACTAAGGGTCACCCAATCGTAGACGGGTACCTGATCGGGATAGTCAATGTCGGCGCTGTCGTAAGCGTAGTAGCCGTAGTTGTCCGGCCCGGTAGGCGAACCAACGCTCATCTGGCCCACGACGATACCGAAGCTGGTCGTCAGCAGGTGTCCCTCAAGGCTTTCCAACTCAAGCGTGAAGTCGATGCCGCTACCCATGGCGACTGTTTCGCTCACCGTAATGATGTAGGGTTCGGCTGCGTTGCTCGAGCCGCCACCTGCGGGAAGGGTGCCGAAATCGGCCGTAGCATTGTCCACGGTTGCGGCGCCTGGGGTGTTGATCAAGAGAGTGGCCGTGCCGCCCTCAGTCCCCGCGCTACCGATATTACTTAGGTCCAGCACCAGGTTCACGGTTTCGCCGGGATCGGCAAGGCCATCGCCATCCACATTGGCCGATGCGACCGCAAGGCGGGGAGCGGTCACGGTCAGGCTGAAGCTGGCGTCAGCTTCCATACCCGGAGCGTTAAGGTGGAAGGGAAGGTGGCGGCCATCTTCCATGCCGTAGTTAATGGTCAGCTCGAAGTCGGTGTCGGTCCAGGCGCTGGCGCCGGGCTCCAGAGCGGGCAAGTTCACCGTAGCTACGGTGATCTCCGCGCCGCCGGCTCCCGTCAACAGCGAAACGTTCATCGCTTCAGTGGCCGCACTACCCTCGTTGCGAAGGAGCACGCCTAGGTCTAGCGCTTCCCCCGGCTCGGCGGTGGCGGGATCGCTTTCGAGAGCTGCCAGCAAGTTCGTTGCCTGCCCCACGTTCTTCGTGACGCTGTAAGGCCGATAACCCGGAGCTGTCACGGTTATCTGCACCGTGCCATCGTCCAGTGGGGCGCTAAGGGGCAAAAAGATCGCGCCGGAGGTTTCGCTGAAGGCGCAACCCAGAAGTACCCCGTTTTGCACCACGCCCAGACGTGCCCCCTCGATGGGAAGCTCGCTGGCCAGGTCATGGGCCTCCAAGGACAGGAAGTTGGTGCCGCTGTGAATGACTGTCGGGATTGCCACGTCCAATTCAGCCGGCGCCTGCTTCCAGAAGTTCAGTTCGGGATCACCCAACAGATTGTAGATGTGCAAATAGAACTCAACCGACTCTTCGTTGCCGGTCTCATCGATCTGATGGGGGAAGTAGTTCATGAAGGTGAGCTTCCCGGCCATGGCAACCTGGCCCAGGGTCGTAACATCGTTATCGACGATATGTTCGAAATAGGCGATGGCCATGGCGTCGTTGTAACGCGTGTGGGACCAGTGCTCGCCGTTGCCAATGAAAGCCACTGCGCCCTTGGGTTCGGTAGGCGTGCCTTCTCGGGTGAACACCTCGCCGAAGCAGGGGGTTGGGTTTTCGAAGTTGCCGTTAAGGCAGACAAAGCTCATGACCACGGGAGTCATGGCGCCATTGTCCACGGCGGGAATATTGTCCACGGTGAAGTGGGGAGGTTCCCAGCCGGCGGGGCCGTAGGCCCATCCGCGATAGGCGCAAATGGACACGCCCTCCTCGAAGGCCTGCGTGATGGGATAGACGCCGTTGAACAAGGGCGGGAAGAAGACCGTGCTGGCCTCATCAAAGCCGATGCTTTCCAGCTGCTCTCCACACCAGGTTACGGTGGTCGAGGGGCTGGTCGAACCGTAGTTGCCCGCCACCATAAGGGAGCGCGTGAACCAACCGGTGTCCTCCACATAAGGATCGCGTTCGTAGGACACCGTCTTGTTGACGAGGGTCTGTGCCTCCAGATCGCTTTCAACGGACATGCGGCCCAGATGCAGGTCGGGAAGCCAGTCGCCTTCGTCCATGAGCGAGTAGGGATGATCCGAAACGTTTTCGCTGAAGCTCCAGGCGGGCAGCACATCGACATCGCCCAACAAGAGGACGTACTCGGGCGGAGTGTCCCAAGTGTTGTAGGCGTTGCGTAGCCAGGCCTGGATGGCCGTGTTTTCGAGGCCCGTTTCAGAGGTGGTCGCCAGGACTACGTTAAAACCCTTGAAGCGCTTCCACTCAACCAGGGGCTGGGCGGCCGCGACATACTGGGGCGCCGTGATGATCACGTAGCTACCATTGCCACCGGCTGCAGCGTCGCGGTTGGCCGCATCGTCGATACCCGAGACCAGAGCGCTGAACACGCGGTCGAAGTCGCGGGAATAGGACGGCGCTTGGCGACCCCAGCTACCACTGTGATGGATAGCGAGTTCAAGTTCGCCGGGAGCGGGGTTGTCCACCCGCAAGGAGTAGACGGGGCGCCCTCTCAGATATCCCAGGAACTTGGCCTCGGCGAGATCGCCCTGACCGCTGAGCAGCTCAAGACTGACCTCGCCGGCGTCGGCGGGCAGCATGATGAGGCGATGTATAGCCCCACCAGGCTCGACAGCCTCGTCGATTTCAAAGGAGAGAATGGACTTGTCCGCGAGAACTTCTTCACGAACGGGAACCGACATCTTCGAGAACGCCTGCTGATCGATCTCAGCGGCAATGGCCCCCAAAGCCATTGCCGCGAGGAGACCGGTTCCGAGAGCAAGCGCGTAAAGAGCGCGCCTCATTTTAGTAGGATCATCCGCCTTGCTTGTTTGGAGCCCAAAGCATCCAACTCGTAGAAGTAAACACCGCTACTGAGCGGGCTGCCGTTCTTGTCCTTACCGTCCCAGCTCACCTCATGGCGGCCGGCTGAAACCAGGCCCAAGTCCAACAGATCCACTGTTCTACCAGTAACGTCGTAGATTCTCAAGTTAGTAAATCCAGGCTCGTCAAGCTCGTAGAAGATCCTTGTACTGGGATTAAAGGGGTTGGGCGCGTTGCCTATGAGTCGGGCTGCCATGACCGGCAGATCCGGCGCGTCCACCACACATCCCACATCCCCATAGCCAACAAGTTCGCCGCAGGCACTGTGCTCGGGAGCGCAGGGGCTGTCGGGCTCGATGTTGAACTCCACACCCTCGACTCCGCAGAAGAGGGGGTTCAGAGAGACGTTGTTTCCACCATCAGTGCCGCAGAGGCCGTTGCCACCGACGTTGTTCCAGATATTGGAGCAGCTGATGGTCGGGTTGGCACCGAGGCAGTATAAGCCCATGCCCGTCAGGGAGTTACTGACGATGCACTTCTCCAAAATCACATCCGCGCCGAACTGGAAGGCGATGCCGCCGCCCGATCCGTTGGGGCCCGTGGAGTTGGAGTCGAAGGTGCAATTGCGCACTGTGGGGAAGGGACTGAATGAGAAATCGGCCCCACCGCCTTCGCCATAGGTGGCCGTGACCACGTTGTTGGTGATCAGGCAGTTCTCGATAAGGGGATTGGATTCATTCGTGTGAATGCCCGCTCCGCCCAAGCCGGGGCTGGGAAGGTTATTACCCGTTATAACGCAATTGGTTAGCGATCCGCCGGCCTGGTCCAGGAAGGCGATTCCCGAGCCGTAACCCAGGGCCACGTTGCCCTCGATATGGCAGTCGCTGATGGTGGGGCTGGCGTTCAAAACCGCGATGCCGCCGCCGCTACCGTAGTCGAAGTTGATGACGTTGTTGAACATGCTGCAACCGCTGATGACGGGGTTGCTGTTCTGGCGAATGAACAGGCCAGCGCCACTGGGCGCCTGGTTTCCGTGGAACTCACAGTCCGTGACCACGGGACTACAGTTCTCTTCGATGGAAAGCCCGCCGCCCTGCTTGGCCACGTTGTTCTCGAAGTAGACCCGCGTGATGATGGGCGAGGCGGAATTGATGCAGATGATGCCGCCGTCCAGATTCGCGGTGATGTTCACGTCGGTGATTTCCACGCTGTCGTCCACCTGGCGAAGCAGGATGCCGGCCCCGAAAACCTCTGCAAATGCGTCGGTTACGGTAAGATTCTCAATTCGGCAATTATCCACTAACTCCGCGAAGATGCCGCGGCCGAGTCCCTCGACGTCGATGATCGTCTCCGTGGGTCCTGAACCACGCAGAGTCACACCCGATTTCATGATGACGCAGGCTGGGGTCGAGCCCTCACCCTCGGTGGGATGGGTGCAGTCGCCGTAAGTGCCGGGGGCAACCTGAACGGTGTCTCCGGCGGGGCAGGCCTGCACCGCGTCATGAATGAGGGCGTAGTCGCCCGGAACATAAATGATACCACCGAAGGCGCTTCCGGCCAGAAGCAGCGCCAAGGTAGCGAGCCCGAGATTCTTCTTCATTCCAGGATCTCCCTTAGATTGATCTAAATCACGTGATGGGGATAAGGAAAGCCCGCTAATTTTAACACATTGCAGATTTTTGGGGGTAAAAAAAGTGCGGGAGATATGTTTCCGGTCCCTTGATGATTCATGCTATAATTGAGGCTGAATTTTTCACATCATTGACAGGTCAAACGCCAGAAATAGCCGGAGGACAACATGTCCAGGATACTCGGGCCTATCCTGCTGACACTTCTAGTGGTCAGTAGTGCCTTTGCCATCAATACCGACACAATCTCCCTGACTAATGTTCAAAGCGACGAAGTTCAGATGAACCTCATGGAAAGTAATGAGGATGGCCTGCGCCTTTCCTTCACGCTTCCCGAGCTGACTCGTGAAGAGATCGCCGTGGAGAACAAAGCTTACCAGCTCCTCAACTTTGAGGGCGCGAATTTCGACGGCGAGGACGGGCGTCCCGCCATCCCGATTTTCACCAAGCTGATCGCCGTTCCCGAGGGTGTCTCAGTGAGCGCGCGAATCGTGAACAGTCAGAGTGAAACTTTGAACGGTTACCGCATCCTGCCCAACCAGCCGGATGAAGCGGACCGTTTCCACATGGACGCGGACTACTATTCCGGTGCCGTGGCCAGCCTGACAAGGCCCGTCCTTGAAATCGGCGAAGTCGGCATCATGGCCGGTCTGCGCGTGGTTCCCATAACCATTCGCCCCGTGGAGTTCGACCCCGCCAGCGGCGAAGTGTTGGTGACCTCCAGCATGGACATCGCCATCGACTATTCAGGCGTCGCGCGGCAGAGCGATAGGAACTTCATCCCCGAGTCCTTCGCCGACCTCTATAACGCCAACGTGATGAACGCCGATCGTGTCCTCGAAGACATGACCGTGGGCCCCGGCACCTATCTAATGATCTACACCGCCGCATCGGGTATCGACACTCGTGTTGAACCTCTACTCGAATGGCGCCGCCGCCAGGGCTACAACGTCATCGCCGTGAGCACCACCGGTGCCGGCGGCAACAGCACGACGTCCATCAAGAATTACATCCAGAACATCTACAACACAGTGGAGCCGCCCCTGGAGTTCGTGACCCTGGTGGGCGACGCCAGCGGCACCTACGGCCTGGCCACCTATACCGAAACCATTTCCGGTTACAACGGCCACGGTGACCACTATTACACCATGCTCGAGGGTGGAGACATCCTTCCCGACGTGCACATCGGCCGCCTGTCCATTGGAAGCACCACTGACATGGACAACATCGTCGATAAGACCTTGGGCTATGAGCAGACACCGCCCCTGGCCGACTCTGGCTGGTTCAAGCGGGCCTGTGTTGTGGGCGACCCGAGCTCTTCGGGTATCACCACCATTTTCGTGAGCCAGTGGGCCAAGCATCTTCTCATTGAAGAAGGCTGGACCCAGGTCGATACCATCTGGGGCGGCAACTTCGCCACCGCCATGTCCGCGAGCATGAACCAGGGAATGACCTGGTTCAGCTATCGCGGTTACTACGGCAACAGTGGATACACCTCGGGTCACGCCAATGCGCAGACCAACGGTCTCGAACTTCCCTATGTAGTGGACATCACTTGCGGTACGGGAAGCTTCGACAGCGGAACCTCGATGAACGAGGCTTTCTTGCGTGCGCCCAACGGCGGCGGCATCGGCTCTGTGGCCACCGCGACCCTGGGTACTCACACTCGATACAACAACGCGGTCTTCAACGGTATCACCAATACCTATCTGAAGTCCGGCGATTACCACATGGGCACCTCCCTCACCGGCGGCAAGCTCAGCATGTACTCCAACTATTTCCTGTCCCAGCCCAGCACGGTAGAAGTGTGGATGGTCTGGAACACCCTCATGGGTGATCCCGCGGTGGACCTCTGGACCGCTTATCCCGCCGACCTGGATGTGAGCTATCCGAGTAGCCTTCACATCGGCGGAAACACGGTTCCCGTAACCGTGACGAGTGGTGGGCAGCCCGTGGAGGGCGCGCGCGTCTCCATCTATAAGAGCGGTGACGTGTCGGCCTACGCCTACACCGACCAGTTCGGCGATGCCTTCGTGCCCATGGACGCCTCCAGCCAGGGAACGCTTCACGTAACGGTTACGGGCCACAACCTGTATCCGCACCAGGGCACCCTCTCGCTGGGTAGCCAGAGTGTCTTCGTGTCGCTGAACAACACTGCGGTCGATGGCGACGGCAGCGTCAATCCCGGCGAGACCGTGAACCTGGACACACAGCTTTACAACTTCGGCAGCTCTTCGGCGAGCAACGTCACGGCGACGCTCATCGAGAACGATCCCTACCTGAACGTGACAGACGGCAGCGACAGCTACGGCACCATCGCCAGCGGCTCTAGCGCTTGGGGAACCGGTGGGTTCACCTTCACAGTGGACCCGAGCACCCCCAACGACTACCTGGCCCATTTCG
>JACNKJ010000196.1 GCA_014382085.1 bacterium | reverse complement strand
GTGGCCACGGCTCTGCTGACCATACTCCATGGTCCCTTCCTATTCTATTCGGGCGAGATTCTGGAGATAACGCTCACTCTGTTTTTCCTTGCCGGGGGTTTTTGGCTCCTGGCTCGCGATGAAGATCCCGGACTGAAACGCCTCTTGGGAGTGGGGGCCCTGCTCGGGCTCGCGGCCTTGGGAAAACCAAACCTGCTGATCTTGGCGCCCATCCTTTGGATCAGCGTGGGGCTGCACCGATCCGAAGATTCAGCACGCCACTGGGCCTGGCGCAAGGGATTGCTGCTGGCGGCCGGTTTCCTGATCGTCATTCTGCCCTTTACCCTGCGTAACAAATTAGCTGGGGACGATTGGGTGCTCATCAGCAGCAATGGAGGCATCAATCTTTTTATCGGAAACAACCCGGATGCCAATGGAGGCTTCCAGGTGCCATCGGCCTTGGCCACGAACTTGGAAGGCGGAAGCCGGCACCTTGCCGAAAGCGCGAAAGGCCGCCCACTCAAGCCATCGGAAGTCAGCCGTTTCTGGATCGATCGATCCCTGGCCTATTTTTCGGGCCGCCCGGGGGACGCCGCCGGGTTATGGCTTCGCAAGACAGGCCTGCTAATCAACCACTATGAGATTCCCAATCACTACAACTATTACTTCTTCCGGGAATTTTACGCGCCCATGCTCAAATGGCCTCTCGTGGCTTACTCCATGGTGTTGCCTCTGGGCTTATTGGGATTGGCATTCGGAGCCCGGCGAAATCGTCGCACCCGGCGACAGGCATGGAGCCTTCTGGCCGTGGCTCTTACCGTGATTCTGTTTTTCGTGACCAGCCGTTACCGTCTACCCATGATCACTCTCCTCTTTCCCTTCGCCGGATTCGGCCTTGCCCTTTTGGGTCAAACGCTTCTCGCACGACGTTGGAAACTTCTGGGCGCGGCCATGGGGATTCTATTTATCGGATTGGTTTTAGTGCGACTTCCCTTGGTCAGCCAAACCCATTTCGAAGAAGAGTTCAACGTTCTGAGCAACTTCTGGTTTTCACAGAAGGACTACGCCAAGGCCGCCTTCTACAGTACCGAGGCCATTCGCCAGAATGATCAATCGGCACCGGCCTGGCAGAACCTGGGATACGCCTACCTTGAGCAGGGTGACTTCGTGCGCGCCGAGAATTGTCTCTGGGCAGCGGTCGCTCTGGATCCGAACTTCGGATACGCCTATGGTAATTTGGCAAAACTCTACTTCGACTACTCGCGTCCAATCCTTGCGCAGAAGTGCATCGACAAGGCGGAGCTTTTAGCGCCTGAATTGAAGGAGCGCCTGTCCGAAGTTCGTGAGATGATTCCTCTGCTCAACCATAATTGGGATGAAAGAGCTCAGCGTCTTCTGGATGAACTCGATGCGAAAGAGGCGGAAACTCCAGGCCTTCCTCGACACAAAGCTGAGCGCGCACAGATAGTGGGTTTGCGATTTGAAAAACACAATGAGGCTTTGGCCATCCTAGATGAGATACCCCAAGCAGCCTTGGATGCCGACTCATCTTTGGCGCAGTACGTTACCTTCATGCGGGGACGCTTGACCGTGGTGCGCGATCACATGCGTTTCCTGGATTGACGAGACCCTCGACAGCTGGGGGATGATGGAGAATGTCGCTTTTCGCGGTTTTTCCGCGGTGACTCCTGAAAACACACTCACGGCTTTCCACCGGGCGAGTCAGGCTGGTTGCCATCGCATCAGCTCGGAAATACGTTTGAGTGGTGACAGCGACGTCTTTTGTTTCGCCGATTCCTCCATGCATCGACTCACGGGCAGCCATGGCTGGTTCCATCGTTTAAGCAGCTTCGAATTGCGTCTGCGTGAATTGCCTTTCGGCGGTCAAGGGAGCCGTGTGGAGCGCATTCCTAGACTGGAAGATCTTCTGGATTTTGCCGATTCCGAAAAACTAGCTCTTCAGCTAAGTGTGCCGGTGGGCTCCAGTCCGCGTTGGAGACCCATTATCGAATCCACGGCAGTAAGGGTGCTGGAGATCCTGAAGAAGTGGGAGGGATCTCTGGATCTTCAGCTTTGCTCCGCCGACCGGCGCATGGTGAAAACGCTTTTGGAACAATCACCTTGGCCGGTTGGTGCAGAGGTCACTCGTTTCGCCGAAGGCATGTCCTATCTGGATGAGCCGAAGCTGGCCTTCCTCCGTACTGGCTGCGAACTTTTCATTCCCTCGAGACGTCGCCGCAAAGGCGGAATGTTTTTGAAGGGTGGTCTCAGCTTATTGAATGCCTGCCGCGAAAGTGGGCGTCGCCTCTATTTAGGACCTGTGCGAAAACGCGCTGAATTAGAGCTACTCACGAGTCTCGAGTTCGACGGGATCCTTACTCCCGCCACGGCACAACTGTCAGCTCTGGGTTATCGTAAGGAAGCATAGGGAGGCATGAGCCAGGTCGCTTTTCGCGGCGGGTGAAATCCCCCAGTGTCCTGGAAGAGGCCGGCATTGCTCAGGCTCACTGAACACCGTCTCTCGTTCCTTCAAACTCCTGCAAGTTCCGTTTTCTTTCTCGGAGCCCTCGGGGCATTTTCCCCAGAATAATTGACTCAAATTCCTAGCTTAATTCAATCTGATTAAAGATTTATAAGTCGATAGCTCTTCGGAGCGGACCTGCTTCGGGCATCTGCTTGCTGTGGAAGGAATTGCGAAACTAAGATCTTCGTTTGAAGCTGGTATTGTGCGGTCAAATGCATTCCGGCCCGGCCTCTGAGTCTTTGGGCGATCTTCCTGCAAAGGCAAGATCGACCCAAACAAGGAGGTCATGATGTTCCGGAATTGGTTTATCATTTCTCTCGTTGCCTTCATGGGATTGATCGGCACAATGCAGATCATTCCGAACACCCCCATCGGAACAACCCCCATCGCGCTTGATGGGGGAGAAAACGGTGACGGTGAAGATGGCGACGGCACCGGACCTGGCCTCTGATCACAAAACCCGCAATCGCTCCTTTAGTTGGAGGGCCCGTCTTGACGGGTCCTTTTTTTTATACGAATACTGTTGTATGGATTCGACATTGTTTGTACCGCAACTCGGGAACTTGATCGGCGAGGGCTCTATGGCTCGCGTCTACGGTTTGAAAGACGCTGACGATCGCGTCGTCAAACTGTCTCGTGATGCAAGCTTCAACGAGACTCTGCTAAGAGAAGCGAAGATAGCCTCGGAACTACGACACCAAACCCTCCTGCCGATAGATGATTTTGGCGTCGACGATGAAGGTTTGGCTTGGATCATCCTTCCTCGACTCAGTGGCCGAAACATCAAGCAGATGGCCTTAGAGCCAGAGGAAATTGTTGAGTCGATGAGCCTCGTGGCCGACTGCCTGGATGTGTTGCACCATTCGGCCTGGCTTCATGGTGACGTGAAGCCGGCCAATCTGCTGGAAGGTAACGAGGATTCTCCGGTTTTTCTTGTCGACCTGGGCCTTGCATCACGTCTCGGAGATTCCGGACAGAGCGGAAGTCCAGCCTATCTGTCACCTTCGCGAATCGCAGGTGAGCCGATTCTTCCCAGCGATGATCACTTCGCCTTCGCCGTATCCCTCTTCGAATTGCTGAGCGGACACTTGCCGTTCGTGAAGACAGAAGGTGAGGGTCTCCTTCATTCCATTTTGAAACAGGAGGTCCATCCTCTCAGCACTCTTCGTCCTGCTTTACCTCAGGAGTTGGATGAGATCTTCTCGAGAGCATTTTCCATGAAGGGTTTCGACAGAGGCATTTTATCCTGGATGGATCCCATACGACGCGCCTTTGGCTTGATGCCCGCAGCAGCGAGTTTGTTTTATGGTTCCCCCGAAGTTTCCGATGGTCAACTGCTCACCACCATTCGTGACTTCTTTTCCCAGCCCTTTGAGGGAGACACTCAATTGGGAAAGGTGGTCCTGCTTCAAAGAGGAGGGCTCCGTGAAGCTGAAGTTTTGCGCGAGCAGCTTGGTGTTTCGTCGCCCGCTTTGATGCATACCTCGATTTTGGAAAACCCGCGTCGGTGGATCGAATCCATGGAGTCACTACGCTCGGCGAATGAGTCACCCCATTCGGCAATAGTCTCATCCCTGGAGCTTGGCGCAGAGGTGGAAGCCTACCTCCTGCATCGTTCGGACACGCTCCTGCTTGAAACATCACAGTGGCGACTTGACGATCTTCCCTCCTTTCTCGAGAAGGGTTTGTTCACCTGCTCGAGCGAAAGTGTTGCGTTGGGAAATGAGGAACTGCGGTTTTTGCAGGGATCTTGCCATGGCGATTTGGCCCAAGCGGAAGAGGCTCTGATCTTTCTCATCGACCTCGGGCTGCTCAAAGCTGAATTGGGATATGCACGCTTTCTCGCCCCCTTCGCCGATTGGGAATTCAAATGGCAAGGGCGAATTCGCCGAGAAGGACTTTCCAAGGCGGCGAGTCGCCTCCTCGAAATCCTAAGCTCCTTGGGTGCGCCTCTACGCGAACACGAGTGCCGGGATATCATGAGTATGGGGGAAAACTCTATTGCTTGGATTGTCGGTGAGTTGCGCGAAGCTGGATGTCTGGATTCAGAGGTGGAAGAGGGTCTGATTCAAGTTCGAAGCCATCGTGTTGAAGGCGATCCAGATTTTACCCTGAAATCGGAACTCTTTCCCAAACTTTGGGATCGCTGCGGCAAGCAAATGGAGTCGAAGCTTCTTTTGCTCGCCCAAGCTCTTAAGCAAGAAGCCTCGCTCTGGCTATCCTCCTTGCCCGCCAAGGAAATATTGAAACTTGCCGACGATGTTTCTCTTTCATCCCTCGCAAGATTTTGTCTTCGAATATCTAGGCTGTCCCTTCCAGGCTCACTGGGAATATTGCCATGTGTTGAGAGGCTCCGATCACGCGATTTGCCTGAATCCCTCAAGATCTTTTGGCTCCATGAAGCGCAACTTGAATTGACGGAGAGCGCGGAATTATCCAGGCGCCTGGTCAACGACCTCATCGATCTAAAAAATACCGATGAAGGACTCGAATGCCAGGAGCGATGGAAACAGGTTCGAGGAAAGGAGATTGCGGGAACGGAGTTCGAGGTTCGTGTGGCTGCTCGCGAAGCCATGAGTCACGGACGCATGGGTTCAATGGATTCGGCCTTGGAGTTGCTGGAGCGATACAAAACGCAATTCGCCGGGCGTGATGGATTCTATTACCTGGATTGGGCGGAAGGTTTGATTCATCGGGATCGTCGCGATCGTGTTGCCACGGCAAAAGCCACACTGCGTGCCCTGGAAGGAATGCCTGGCGATGCTGAGTTGCGGGATCGCTTCTCCCTGCATATCCAGCTTTCAGGCACTTTCACCCTACTCGGTGATCATGATCAGGCTCTTATTCACCTCGATCACGCAGAAGCTTTGATGAGGCAATCGAAGAACTTGGCCTTGGGCGTACATGTAACCATTGCCCGAGGGCTCTACGAAAAATCGAGAGGAAATCTCGCGGAATCCACGCGATTGTATTTTCTGGCCATACACCAAGCCAAGGCGGAAGGCTCCTGGCAAGTGCCAATGGTAATACAGACCAATCTGGTCTATGCGCTCTTACGCAGTTCCGACTTCTCTCGCCTCATGCCCTTGTTCCGTGAGATTTCACGACAGGTGGAGGTGACCGATCAAATTTCCAACGCTAGCTCCGGTCGCATGGCCCTTGCCTGGGTTTACATCGCCATCGGTCGATATGAAGAAGGTCTGAAGCACTTGAACGAGTACTTGGCTCTTGCCGATGAAACCGGATCCAGATCGGCTATGGTGAGAGCATTGTTGCGTCGAGCATATCTCTTTCGAATTTGGAATATGCACGAAGCCGCGAAGGCGGATCTTGATCGTCTTGCCAAGGACTTCAAAAAAGACATGAGCGTCGGTGACTTCCTGGACATGCGATCGGAGACACTGCTCTGCGGGGAAGCCAATCTTGAAGAGCTTGAGGAAGAGGAATTAGCGGCGATTATCTTTGCCACTAAGAAAGTGGGGAAGGAGATCCTTCACGGCGAGGCCCTTCTTGCTCGTGTGATTTTGCGTCGTAGGCGAGGGGATTTGCGGGGAGCCCAAAGCGCATGCGAGGAAGCCTTGGACCATGTGACGAAATTGGATGTCCCGAGTCTTCTCTGGCCGATTTATTCTGAGTGCGGTGAGATCGCCATGCAATTGGGAGATAGGTCTGTCGCACATGCGAGTTTCGGCAAGGCCATGGAAACCATCGAAGGACTCTCGCGGCGATTCTCCAGTCAGGAGGATAGCGATCGCTTCCTCAGCCGACCCGATCGAGTCCATGTTCTCAAGCGCTATCGGTCGCTGGACTAGCAAAAGCCCTGGATCTGGAGGCCCATTGCCCTTACATTCTCCCGTTCCCAGGGAGGCCACCATGATCGAGCAAAGCAGACTCAAGAAAACCGGTCGTTTCATTCTCGAGCAGAAACGCGTGCGTCTGATGCTGCACAAGCATCCCGATGGGGACGTCATGGGCAGTTGCTTGGGTCTGGCTCGCTTCCTGGCGGCCAAGGGTGTGGATGTGGGGGTATTCGGCAATTTCGAGGATCGTCCCGCTAAGTTCGATTTTTTACCTGGCTTTGAAGACATCGTGACCGGCCGAGATGAAATCGGAAATGCCGAGTTCGCCGACACTCTCTATATGGTGGTGGACAGCACAGGTGCCGATCGCACCGGTTTCGCCGAGGGCGATTTCCGCCGGCAGCTACGCATCGACCATCATATTGGCGGGGCTGAGTACGACGATCTCGACCTGGTGGACACCTCTTACGCCGCAACCACCTTGCTCATCGCAGATCTTCTGCGCGTCCTCGATGAATCGGCTATCGACGAGGGAGTGGCCACCTGTCTTTATACCGGCCTCATGACCGACACCGGAGGCTTCCGCTATAGCAGCACTGATGCTCACGCCTTCCGCACTGCGGCCTTTCTCGTTGAAGCGGGCGCCGATCCCGCATACTGCGCCAACCTGGTCAACGATCGTCGCAATCCCCAATACCTTACCCTGCTGGCCAATGCCATCAACTCGGTGAGCTATCACGAGGATGGAAAGGTCGCCCTCCTGCTGCTGCGACCCGAGGATCTCCCCGAGGCCGTCCGCCCAGAATTCGGCAAGGATGAATTCATCAATCTTCCTCGCAGTTTGGAGTCCGTGCGCGTTGTGGTTCAGATGAAGAAGTCGCTCAAGGACGGCGACTGGAAAGTGGGCTTTAGGGGCAAGGGTGAGGTGAACGTTCAGGCCGTGGCCGCGGATCTGGGTGGTGGAGGTCATTTCTCGGCATCCGGCTGTGAACTAGTGGGTCCACAAGATGAAACAATGGAGCGTGTGCTGGCGCGTGTGGCCCAGGCCCTGCGCGAAGCGGGGTTGTAATTCCCGACACTCTTGACAGTGCTGTCCAGAATGCCTTACAGTCCTGTCCGAGGGTCGATATGGATTCAAATTCACCGTCCAATAAGAGGCCCAAGCGGCCGGAATCTCTCAACAAAATGCTTGAGAAGGGACAGGCCACAGCGCCGGCCCGTGAAGATGATTCTCAGCCGGGGGAATCTGTCGGCGAAGGCTGGGGGAAGGCCGTCCAGGATCGACGCCTTAGGGAGGCCGAAGGGATCATCGCCTCCCTGCGGGATACGGCCGCCTCTTATCAGAAATTCCTTTCCATATTAGAGGACCAGCCCCAGCTCTTCTTCGCGAGCGATCCGGGCATTCTGATATACAACACACTGCGAATGGCCATGAACCTGGTGAATGCCGAGCGCGCCGCATTCTATCGCCTCGACAAGGCGGGGGCGCTTCGGCTCAAGCAGACTTTGCCCGAGGACCTTCGCTTCGAAAATATCAGCCGTACTCTTGTCCGCGATGTACTCAAGAATCGCCGAACTCTCTATCACCTTCAGGGTGAGGAGTTTCGGGGCATGGAACGCGACAGTGTGCTTCATTTGGGATTGGAGACTGTGGTGGTGGTGCCTCTGGAAGCGGAAGGCCGGCTCATGGGCGTTCTCTACCTAGATGGAAAAAGCCGCGGTCAATTCAGCTCGGGGGATATCCCAACTCTCGAAACCCTTACGCGACTTGCAGCCACCGCCATGCTGCAGCTCGATCAACTCAATGAGGCCCGCTTGAAAGGGCGCCGGTTGGAGCTCGAGAATCAGGAGCTGCGCTCGGTGCTTTCCGGGCAATCCCGCTTGGGGCGGCTTTCGGCTCAGAGCCCCAAAATGATTCGTGTGCTTCAGCAACTGCAGCGCATGGCTCCCCTGAAAACAACGGTTCGCCTGGAGGGTGAGACGGGTACGGGAAAAACCCTCATCGCGCGTATCCTGCATGAGGAGGGGCCTTGGTCGGATGGCAGTTTCGTGTCCCTTTCCTGTTCGGCCTTTCCCGAGTCGCTCCTGGAATCGGAGCTTTTTGGCTCCACCAAAGGGGCCTTCACCGGGGCCACCCAGACCCGACTGGGTTTGATCGAGCAGTCCGATGGTGGCACGCTCTTCCTGGACGAAATCGGTGATCTCCCCCTGCCTATTCAGGTGAAATTGCTGAGGGTCCTGGAAGACGGAGTCATCCGCCGTGTCGGTGACAATCAGGAGCGTCACGTTGATTTTCGCCTTGTGGTGGCTACGCACCGCAATCTTGAAACGCTCATCGAGGAGGGACTCTTTCGGGAAGACCTCTATTATCGAGTCAACGTGTTGAACGTGAAGGTGCCGCCACTGAGGGAACGCCCTGAGGATATCCTTCTCCTGGCGGAAGAGCGTATCGCGTTCATGGCTCAGACTCTCGGGCAGGAGAAGCCTCGTTTGTCCAGAGCTGCGGCGCGCAGGTTGATGGAGCACCCCTGGCCGGGCAATGTGCGACAGCTCTTTCTCTGCCTGGAAAGAACCCTGGCCATGCGGGATGTTTCGCCCGTGATCTCTCCCAAGGAATTGCTCCTCGATGAGGCGAAAGCTGGCGCCCAGCCCAAGGCCCTTTCCGGGGAGAAACTTAGGGCTTTCGTCTTTCGCATGGAGGCCGAGCATCTTCGGAGTGTATTGAGCGAGACCCAGGGGAACATCAGCGCGGCAGCCCGCTCTTTGGGGGTTTCACGCCAAACGCTCTACGACAAAATGAAAGCTCACGACCTTCCACGATGATCATGTTCGGAGATCCGCCGACCTGTTCGGTCAGTCGGACGGGGCGAGCGGTGGATATCCCATGCGAAATTTGAAACAGGCCGAAATCCAATGCCAACGGGGATTTCCAGAGTCGCCCAATGTGGAAAGAGGGGCACGAGCCTTGCTGTGGATGAGTGTCGGATGCGATCAACGGGGGGCTATGAGAGAGCCCCTTGAAGAGGCTCCCACAAAAAGTCAGAACCTCGCTCATGCCTAGGTTTTCTGACTAACCCCCTGGGTTAACTGAGGTGCTTGAAGGACGGAGCGACGCTTCGTCCTTTTTCAATTTCCGAATACTGTCCAGCCAGCCTTACAACTTTTTGTCTTTTCAGAGTCGTTCTCAATACCTCTCTTCTGGGTGTAATATAAATTCAACAACAAAATGGGTTACAGTGGTGATTTGTTGGCGATCGAGGCATGTCCTTTGCGGTAGGGATTGGGGGGTGACTCCCCCCATTCAGCCGTTCGTCGGGTCCATCCTCCGACGAGCATCCGGTAGGGCGTTTCGGCGCCCGTTCTGAGTGATTGCGGTTAGTGACTCAGAGCTAGGCGGGCCCATCTGGGTCCGCCTTTTTTCTAGTTTCAGAGATCAAGCAAGGAATCGGACTTGAACATCCCTAGGGGAGACACTATTCTGTGGCCGCTTCTCAGAAATTCCCTTTCCCAAACGAAATCATGAACCAATCCCAAAAACCTCTGGGTAAATTGAGGGTTTGGGTTCGGAAACGATCGAGGGAATCAGCCTCGGCCTCTCTGGCCCACTTGGGTTTAACCTATGCCCTGGCGGTAGTGGTCTACGGTCTCGGTGGTTGGTGGCTCGACAAGCGTTTGGAAACGATGCCCTGGTTCACTCTATTAGGAGTGGCTCTGGGAGCCGTCGGGGGATTCATCTGGGTTTACCGGGAAGTGATGCGAGACAGTAAGGCATCACAAGTCGAGCGGGAAGAGAAGGAAGAGAAAGAGAAGCCATGAGTGGCAATGTCCGCATCTTCCTGGGAGGGCTCGCCGTCATGGCGATTGTCTTCACGCTCCTGGCGCTCGCCATGGCCCCGAAGTATGGGGAGGCGGCGCAGCCCGCGGCCCTCGCAGCCGTGTGGCTCGGAGCTTTCGCGGCGGTCTGGG
>JACNKJ010000279.1 GCA_014382085.1 bacterium | reverse complement strand
GGGAAAACCGCAGTAGTGGATGAAAAACCGCGCACCCACGGCGGGGAAAATCCCGAAGTTGATGAGTCCCGACAGGAAGGCGATGAGTCCGGCGAAAATCCGGAAGCGCTTACTGTAGCGTCGTTCAAAAAATTCGGCCAGCGTTAGCGCCCGAGTTTGACGGAAACGGTAGACCACCCAACCGGCCACCGTCATGAGCAGAATCACCACTCCCATGGTCAGGCCCCACCAACTCATGGAAAAACCCGCCACGTAGTTCATTTCCAGCAGACCCACGATGGTGATGGCGCCGAGCCCCGCGATGCCTCCCGACACGCTGATCAGGTAGCGGCCCGCGCTGCGTCCCGCCGCGAGAAAGTCGGCCACACTTTTCATGCGCCGCCGGCTGGCGGTCAGACCCGCGAACATCACGAGCACCATGGCCAGAACGATGAGCCAATCCAGGGGAGAAAGATTCACGATGTCTCCTTGCTTACCAGAGGTGACCGGTCTCGTCGATGTGGTGCTTGCCGCCATCCGCATCAAGTGCGATGATTTCAAATCCGGAAGGCGTGATGTGGACCTTGGCGCCGGCGAGTGAATCCTTATAAGCGCCCGTTTCCTCGAAGCTTTGCTTCTGCCCGTAGTAAAGCTGGCAAAGCCTCCAGCGTGTGTGGTCGGCCGGCCTCAATTCAAACTCGCCCGCCTCCTCGGCGAACTCCACAAATCCCCACATTTCCGGATAGTGCATGGCGATCAACCCCTGCGGCGACCAGACCCAATTGTGCTCGGGCAGTGCTTTCCCTCCCGGTCCCGGCCTTTTGGAATAGCCCAAAGGCGTCACATCCAATTGCCACTGCACACGGGAAAAATTCACGCGCCAGCGATCGCCGAGCAGGGGCGGGCAATCTCGATGGGCAGCCTCCGCAAGCGCCTTCCAAGGGAAGGCGATCTCCACCGTCCAGCTTCGATCCTGATCTGAGCTGTCATTGATGGTTCCCTTGAGCGCCACCTCTGTTTTCAGTCCCGCGATATCCCACCCGTGAATGGCGGGGCCACCGTCGCGATAGGGTTTGCCAAGGAAGAGATCCCACTCCGTGCCCAAGGCGTTGATCTCGAGTTCGTAGTATTCGTGGTTGTCACCGTCTGGATCGATGAATACCTCAAAATCGTTTTCGTGATAGATCACCGAATCGCGCTCACGATAGCTAGCCCAAAGGTGCGGCTCCTCCATCTTCGCGGCCACATAGAAATACTCGTCGTCCCAGAGCATTTTCACTCGCGTTAAATAATGGGGCGCTCTTTTCCGGTCACCCTCGATGTCCACGAATGGATCGGTCCATGGCGCTCGCTCCCATTGAACTTCATCCATGACTCCATCGATGATCACTTCACCGGCGGATCGAGGGCAGAGATATCCCTTGGGAGCCCATTCGATTTCAGGAACAGGGAAAGCTGCGGCCAAAGAGGGCAGGATCAGCGATAGAAGCTGTAGGAGTCTCAGCATGGAACTCTCCTAGACGGGTTCGCGATAGAGCCAGACGGCAAGAGCTGTAGCAATGGCCAAAATCAGGGCGCCGGTGGCCTGATGGGCCGTGGCCAGCAATACTTCCCAGGCTGGAGCTTCTCCACCTTCGCGCGTCCATATGAAGAAGGCCGCAAAGGTGCCTAGGGTCACCTGCACTAGCAGCAAGGCAACCAGAATTTTACCTAACTTTGCAGCGGGCCCACGCACCGATTCCCAAGCCCGCGCGCCCGCCAGGAGCCCAAGCACGAGCACGATGACCGCCGCGCTAATGTGAATCCAAAGTCCCCAGGACACGTGGCGAACCAAAACTCCCAGCGCCAGTTGAAGGCCGACGATAAGCACGAAGGCGCGCGCCAGTTTCATAACCCCATCTCGCTCGCGGGGGCGTGCATCCGCCCAGCGGCCTCCCGAAAGAATGGCCAGCAGTACGAGACCCGCGAAGAAGACCTGGCCCAACACCCCGTGCAGCATGGCTAGGCCAATGCTCGGTGTCAGTTCGGCGGCGTCCTGGCTTAGGGTGAAGCGTCCTGTAACACGCAGACCGCCCAGGATTCCCTGAATGATCACGGCACTCAAGGCCAATGCACCCAGGCGCTTCACGCCACGAGAAAAGGACCCTCGCCAAAGTTGAAGGGCAAGCACGAGAGTGCTGAGTCCCACTAAGGTGCCCAGCAGGCGATGGGCGTGCTCGAAGTAAATACCGCCGCTCATTCGCGAGAGCGGATACATGAACATGTTGTTGCCGAAGGAATTGGGCCAGTCGGGTACGGCCAGTCCCGCGTCTTTGCTGGTGACAAGTCCCCCGGCCACAAGTAGCAGGAAGGCAGCGGCGGCAGTGACATAGGCAAAGTCGGGAGTAAAATCGCGTGGCTGTACTTCGCCCTTGCCGGCGAACAATGCGCCGAGTGCGCCCAAGGCGGCTCCCATGACCAAGGAGCCGGGCAGCCAGATCCAGCCTGTGCCTTCAGCCAGAAGGCTGCCCAAAATGAGCAGATTCAGCACCGAGGCCAAGAGCCCTGTAGTGGCCCCGCGGACGATTCCGCCGCCGGCGTAGCGCGCGGCCAAGTATCCGCCCAGCGGCAGGCAGAGCAGCATAAGGGGGCCAAGCAGCCAGCTAGGCGTGAGCGCAGGGGGCACGCGCCCCAGGTAGCCCAGGGTCCACATAGCCACGCTGGTTCCGAATCCAAAGGTGAGGAGGGCGGATCGCGAAATCGGGGAGGCGCTTGTCATGCAGCAATTCCCTTCATCTGGAGTGGCGGCTCTGCTACTGTCCCCGCGATCCTAACGGGAGGCCCTCTTGGCCGCAAGCTTTCGAAAAACACTAAGCGCCATCGGCATCTACCAGGAACTCACGGTGATCCGCCTCACCCTGCTCGTGGCCGCCACAGCCTTCGTGGGCTACTGGCTCGCCGGCGGCGGGCTGAGCGATTGGCACCTGCTCCTGGGTGCGACTTTGGGCACTGCCCTGCTCTCGGGTGGTGCGAACAGCTTCAATCAGTGGATGGAATGGCGACGCGACGCCCTCATGGATCGCACCAAGGGCCGCCCCCTGCCCAGTGGTCGAATGGGACGCATGCACGCGGGGCTCTTTTCCCTGGCCATGTCGATCATCGGTGCACTTCTGCTCTTCCTCTTCACCCATCGCCTCACCACGCTCTTGGGATTGGGCGCCTTTCTGGTTTATCTCGTGGCCTACACGCCCATGAAACGGCGCAGCCCGCTGAACACATTGGTGGGCGCCATCTCGGGTGCTTTACCTCCCATGATGGGATGGTCCGCCGCCGCCAACAGCCTGCCCCTGGGCGCGTGGATTCTCGCCGCCGTTTTGTTCTTCTGGCAGATCCCCCACTTTCTGGCCCTGGCCTGGCTCTATCGCGAGGATTACGAGCGCGGTGGTTTCCTCATGCTGCCCCATCGCGATCCCGATGGGCGACTTACCGCGCAGGTCGCACTGCTCTACACCCCGCCCTTACTGCCTCTGGGGCTGTCCCTTTCCCTGGCCGGTGTGAACGGGCGTGTATTCGCCGTGGCATCCATCTTCTTGGGAGTCTTCTTTTTGCTGCGCGCCTGGGGTCTTTATCGCAATCCCGGTCGGGATGCCGCGCGCCGCCTATTCCTGGCCAGCGTCATGTATCTGCCGCTTCTGCTTATCATCATGATCCTGGACGCGAAAAGGCCCGGGCTCTGATCGAACCCGGGCCTCGTCGTGAATCGTGAAGGGTAATCAGTACGAGAGCGCCGGCGCCGCGCCTTTAATGATGTCCCCAGCATACTGTCCCGTGTCCAGCAGCAGGATCCCAATGAAGAGCATGAGGAAAACCAGTGCGGCAATAAGCACCAGTGTGTTGAAGGGCTTGTCGTAGCGCAGGTGCATGAAGTAGGCAGCCACCAGCGAAGCCTTCACCGTGGCGATGCCCAGGGCCAGCCAAATGTTCAAGGCACCCAGGTCGATCCAGGTGGCGGCCACCGTGACGAAGGTGAGAAAGAGCAGGCCGAACCAAACTCCAATGAGGATCTTTGCGTCCACCACGTGAGGCTTGTGAGTGTTGCTTGCGTCGCTCATGTCGCCTCCTAGCGGATCAGGTAGAGCAAGGGGAAGAGGAAGATCCAGATGAGATCCACCAGGTGCCAGTAGAGCCCCACCAGATCCACCGGCGTGTAGTAGTCGGGACCGAAGTGCCCCCAGTAGGAACGGGCGAAGATCCAGAGGATGAGTCCCATGCCGATGAGCACGTGCAGACCGTGGAGACCCGTCATGAGAAAGTAGATACCGAAGAAGATGTGCACGTTGTCCGGCGCTTCTTCGTGGGCTTTCGCCGCTTCGCCGCTCGTGTGGGCCAAACCCGCGGGACCGGTCTGCGCCGGCGCGATGAGGCTGGCGTTTTCGCCCGTCGGCACTTCCGGAGGATCCACCGGCGCGGCCTCTCCCACGATTCCGTGCGCGGGCGCCGCTTCCACATGTTCAACGGGATTGTAATTCTTGCCCCAGAGCAGACCGTGCTTCCACTTCGACTCGTACTCCACACCCTTCACGCCCAAAAAGGCGATGGCCAATACAAGGGTGAGCATGAGTGACCAGAGCAACTGCTTCTGCTTGCCCAGTTGCGCCATGCGCACACCCCAGGCCATGGTGAAGCTCGAGCAGATGAGCACCACCGTGTTCAGCGCGCCCAGGTTGCGATCCAGATACTGATGTGCGTAGGCGAAGATCTCAGGATGGTTGGCGCGATAGACGGCGTAGGCCGCGAAGAGTCCGCCGAAAAGCAGAATCTCGGTAGCCAGGAACAACCACATGCCCAGCTTCCCCGACTCGAATTGCTGCTCGGTGTTGCTGAAGTGGTGCGCCAGATTTTTAGAGTGCTCGGACATACGCCGTCGTCCTTCCTCAGGCAAGATGGTAGGAGTCGCTCTCCTCGTCGTACTTCACAATGCTGTAGTCGTAAGGATCGGTATCCTGGCTCGGCACTTCCGCAAAATTGTCATGGGGTGGCGGAGAGGGACAATGCGACCACTCCAGTGTGGCGGCGCCCCAGGGGTTGCCCGGTGCCTTTTTGCCCCACATAAGTGAGTAGACCAGGTAGGAGGCGATGAGCACGAAACCCAAGCCCATGATGTAGCTTCCAATGCTGGAAATCTGATGGGCCGTGGTGAACTCTTCGGGATAGTTGTAGTAGCGACGTGGCATACCGCGCGTGCCCATGACGAACTGGGTGAAGAAGGTCATGTTGAAACCCACGAAAATCAGGGCGGCCGCCAGGGCCGCTAACTTCTCGCTGTACATCTTCCCGAACATCTTCGGCCACCAGTAGTGAAGCCCCCCGAGGAAGGCGATCATGGTGCCGCCGAACATCACGTAGTGGAAATGAGCCACCACGAAATAGGTGTCGTGCAGGTGCACGTCGGTGGCCAGGGTTCCCAGGAAAAGTCCCGTGAGGCCGCCGATGGCGAAAAGGAAGATGAACATGAGCGCGTAGAGCATGGGCGCGGCCAGGCTAATGGACCCTTTGTAAAGCGTGGCCAGCCAGTTGAAGACCTTGATGGCCGAGGGAATGGACACGCTGAAAGTGAGCAGGCTGAAGATCATGTTGGCCAGGGTGCTCTGTCCGCTGGTGAACATGTGATGTCCCCAGACAAAGAATCCGAAGAGCGCGATGGCCACCGAACTGTAGGCGATGGCGCGATAGCCGAAGATGGTCTTGCGGCTGAACACGCTGATCAGTTCGCTCACGATACCCATGGCCGGCAGGATCATGATGTAGACCGCCGGGTGGCTGTAGAACCAGAAGAAGTGCTGATAGAGCACCGGATCACCGCCGAGGCCCGGATCGAAGATGCCGATGCCCATGGTCCGCTCGGCGATGAGCAGCAGCAGGGTGATGCCCAGCACCGGCGTCGCAAGAATCTGAATGATCGAGGTGGCGTAAAGCGACCAGAGGAATAGCGGCATCTTGAAGAAGGTCATCCACTTGGGGCGCAGCTTGTGGATGGTCACCACGAAGTTCAGGCCCGTGAAAATGGACGAGAATCCGAGTATCACTGCCCCCAGCGTCATGGATATCACGCTTGCGCTGGTGGTGGTGCTGTAGGGAGTGTAGAAGGTCCATCCCGTGTCCACGGCCTTGGTCACCAGGGAAAACACCGCGAAGACAGCGCCGAAGCAGTAAAGCCAAAAGCTCATGAGATTCAGGCGAGGGAAGGCCACGTCTTTTGCGCCCAGCATCACCGGCAAAACGAAATTACCCAGTGCCGCGGGAATGCTGGGAATGATGAAGAGGAAGATCATGATGGCGCCGTGCAGCGTGAACGTTCGGTTGTAGGTATCGGCGTCCATGATCGTCTGCCCGGGTGACAGGAGCTCGGTGCGGATGAGCATGGCGAAAATGCCTCCCAGCAGGAAACTGCTGAGAATGGCCACCAGGTACATGATGCCGATGCGTTTGTGATCCAGGGTGAAGACCCAGGACTTCCATCCGCTCGTATGATTCAAGTAGTTACTCATGGCCTCCGCCTATTCGGCCAGGGACTTGATGAACTCGATGATATAACCGAGTTCCTCATCATTGATGGTTCCCTGGTAAGTGGGCATGACGGGCTCGTAGCCCTCCAGCACCTTGACCTGGGGATTGTAGATGGATTCGCGCAGGTAATTTTCATCCACGGTGATGTTTTCGCCGCTCTTCATGGTCTCGGTTTTTCCGAAGACGCTCTTGAAGCTCGGCCCCACCATCTTCGTTCCGTCGATGGAGTGGCAGGCCGTGCAGCCCTTGGCCGCGTAGAGCATCTTCCCCGCTTCGGCCGGTGGCAGGTCGGCATAAAGATTGGCTGCAGTGGCCATCCATTCCTCGAAGCCACCGGGTTCGTGCACCACCACGGCCGTGGTCATGTCGGAGTGGCCCGTACCGCAGTATTCGGCACAGTAGACGGGAAAGACTCCCGCTAGATTCGGCTCGAACCAGGCCTTGGTGAATCGACCGGGCACCACGTCTTTCTTTACGCGGAAGGCCGGCACGAAGAAGCTGTGGATGACATCGTCGCTACGCATGAGAAGCTGCACGGGCTCATCGATGGGCAGATGCAAGACCGGGTCGCTGTAACCATTGGGATAGATGAAGGTCCACTGCCACTTCTGGCCCACCACTTGAACTTCGTGAGAACTTCGCGGAGGCGTTTCCATACCCAGGTAGGTTTTGAAACCGGCGTAGAACATGATCATCACCAATATGATGGGGATCACGCTCCATACGATTTCGAGTTTGGTGTTGTGGCTGGGACTTTCCTCGGGCTCCACACCCGGGCGACGGCGGTAACGCATGACGAATACGGCCATGATTCCCACCACGAGCACGAAGAAGAATAGCGCCACCCAAAGGATGAACTGAAAAATCCAGTCCACCTCCCCGGCCATGCTGGAGCCCTTCACGGGCATCCAGAAGCCCTGGGCTAAAAGCGGGTTGCTTAAGATTCCCTTCATCAAGACGAGCTCCCCTTCACGGTCCCCTTCCGGTGCGAGCGTTCCCGCAACCCGAAGAGAAGGATCATTCCGAAGACCAGAACCACGGTGATACCCGCGCCGGCCCTCATGATTCGTTTCGCCGCCCAGGCATAACTGCCTTTTTCGGCGTCGTAGGAGAAACAATAGAGCAGCACGCGCTCCACGGTTCCTCCGATGTCGCCCTCCGAGGCCTCCACAAGGCTGAGCCGGAGGGTGAGGGGATCAAACTCGATCCCAAATAGTGTTCGCGAGACCCGGCCATCGGGTGTGAGGATGAAGATCCCCGCCGCATGATTGAATTCGCCGCGCTCCGCGTCGAACTCATAGTAAAAACCCGCCGAGTCGGCGACTTCCTTCACGTTGACTTCGGCACCGGTGAGGAAATCCCAGCCGGCCTCCGCGCCATCACGATCGTATTCGCCAAGCAGATGAGCCTTGCGTCCGATGGCGTTCTCGGGTCGATCCCGCGGATCGATGCTCACGGTGACGATGCGAAACTCGTCGCCGGCGCTCCATTCCATCTGCCTCAGCGCCGCGATTTGCCCGTCCAGGATCAGATTGCAGAGCATGGGGCAGTTGTAGTAGACGAGGTTCATGATGACGGGCTTCTCCCCGTCGAAAAGATCCCCGAAGCGAATCGTGTCGCCCTCGGCCCGCGCGAATCGCAGGTCTGAAGGCATCTGGGCACCGGAGCGATCGAATATACCAATGTTCTCAAGATCGGAGGGAAGCTCTTCCGATCTTTGCGCACTCACCGGAATGCCGAAGAGCAGCGCCAGCAAGCCGGCCAGAAGAATCGCTTTTTTATTAGCCATGTTCTTTCGGGCTAAGGCCCGAACTCCTCGACCACCAGATTCATGGCCTGCTCGATGGGTACTTTCACCATGCCGTTTTCACCCGGCGCATAACCTTCAAGCTGGCCTTCCTGTGCGGCACGCAGGAAAGCGGCCTCTTCACCCATGCCGGGTAGATTCTTGCGATCCAGTTCTTCCTTTTCCATCCGGAAGAAATAGGCCTGGGCGACTAGAATGGTGAGAATCACCAAAATAATACCCACGATGCCCACGAAGAGGCTGGATGCGGATTGCGGATCGTCGTAGCGATGCATGCTTACCTACGCGTTCTCGAAGGCCAGCGACTCCGCCAGCCTCGGATCCTTCAGGGGTATCAAGGACTGTTTACCCAACGTGCGCATGAGCAGGGCCATCCAGATGCCGCCGATTCCCAGGAATGTCGTCAGATCCAGAAGGTGGAAACCCAGGCTTCCCGCCGCGGTGAATTCGGGCATGATGATGTAGTAGAGATCCACCCAGTGCATGACGAGCACCCACAGGGCGAAGGGCATCAGGTAACGGCCTCGACGTTTGGGAGTGGCCGAAAGCAATCCCACGAATGGCAGGAAGAAGTGCCCGGCCAGGAGGAACCAGCTCCAGGTTTCCCAGCTGCCGGTTTGACGGCGCAAAAACCAAGTGGTCTCTTCCGGAATGTTCGAATACCAAATGAGCATGTACTGGCTGAAGGCGATGTAGGCCCAGAAAACCAAGAATGCGAAAATGAGTTTGCCCATGTCGTGGTAGTGTTCGATGGAAATGCTGCGGCGCAGGAAACCCTTCCTCTGCAGCATGCCGCTAAGCAGAGGAAGGAAGGCGAAGAAACCCACCACGCTGCCTGCGAAGTAGTAGACGCCGAACATGGTGCTGAACCAGTGGGCGTCCAGACTCATGAGGAAATCCACCGAAGCGAAGGTCAGGGTGAAGCCAAAGATCACCAAGGAAGGTGCGCTCCAACGCTTCATGCGCCGGCTGGTTTCGATGTCACCGGTGGAGTCTTGCCTGACCGAACTTCTGAGATAGCCGCGGGACAGCAGAGTCCAGGCGGCGAAGTAGATCACCAGACGGATATAGAAGAAGGGCAGATTCAGATAGGGCTGCTTCCACTGGAGCAAAGCATCGTGCGCCACGTGCTCGGCATCGGCCCAATGGTAGAGTTTGTCCATGCCGAAGAGCAGGGGCAACGAAAAGAAGAAGAGCCAGGGAAGATTTGCGGCGATTCCCTCGGCCAAACGGCGCACGACCACGCTCCATCCCGAACTGGTCACGTGCTGGATGAGCACGAAGAAAAGCGCGCCCAGGGAAATGCTTAGGAAGTAGACGAAGCTGAGCAGCCAGGATTGGAAGAATCGCTCGCCCCCGCCCATGAATGCCAGGATAGCCGTGGCGGCCAGACCGAGCAGACCCAGCATGGCGGCCATGCGGCTCGTGCGTGTGCCGAAATCCCCCAGCAGGAGTTTTTCTTTCGTCAGATCCACAGTCCTGGTGTGCATCGCTTGTCCTTACCTCAATCCTGCCTGAGCATCTTCAGGCACCTCGTCCATCGAAGCGTACTGGCTCTTCTGCAGCGCCTTCACGTAGGCCACGATGGCCCAGCGGTCGTTCTCGGGAATTTGCGATCCATGGGCCGGCATGTTTCGAATGCCCATGCTAATCGTGTTGAAAAGTTCGCCAGTCCTGCGGCCGCGCACCAGATCGCTGTGGAAGCTGGAGGGCGGCGTCCACATGGATTGCTGCAACTCCGTGGCGCGCCCCGCAACCATGCCGTCACCGTATCCGGAATGACCGTGACAACTGGAGCAGAAAACTCCGTAACGATCTCGGCCTCGCTCGAGCAGTGCTGGATTCACATCCACTGGGAAATCGTTCACCCAGACGCCATCCTGTTTGCCGGTTAAAAAGGCGTCAAGTTCGGGGCCCCTCTATATCGCTGACAGCGTC
>JACNKJ010000202.1 GCA_014382085.1 bacterium | reverse complement strand
CTCACGCCCTTCCACCGTGGTGGTGATGGGTTTTCCACCGATGGCAACCTCGATCACATCCTGCACGCTCTGCAGGTGAATGCCATATCGGGCGATGGACTCTCGGTCGATGTCGATTTCCAAATAGGGCTTGCCGACAATGCGGTCTGCGATCACGGAGGCCGGCTCAATGGATGGAACTTGTTTGAGCAAACGCTCCAGGTCGAGACCGACCAGATCGATGCTCTCCAGGTCCGGACCCTTGACCTTGATGCCCATGGGGGCTCGCATACCGCTTTGCAACATTACGATGCGCGCGGCGATGGGCTGGAGCTTAGGCGCTGAGGTCGTCCCCGGCACCGTGGCAACATCCAGGATGGTGTCCCATATATCATCGGGAGATACGATCCCCGCCCAGGCTTCGCGATCCTCGTTGAGATCCGGATCGAGGGCCGGTCGCCAAAGACGGAAGGGGCGACCGCGGCGATCTGGAACAAGGCGGCCAGCTTCATCGCGCTCGAAAACCCCCCGCACGATGTAGGATTCACCGTCAGCTGCAGGGACAGGTTCCCCGTTTTCGTCGCGGAAGAAGTCTTCTTCATCCGGATCGAACTTGAATCGGAGTCGATGACCCTTCTCGTCAACGAGATACTCGGGACTGTAGTTGATGATGGTCTCGATCATGGACACTGGCGCCGGATCAAGTGGAGTTTCGGCTCGACCGAGTTTGCCCACTGCGGATTCCACTTCCGGGATGGCCGCGATTGACATGTCCTGCTTCTGTAGGACATCCAGGACCTCACCGATGGAGGCGTGAGGCATGGTTGTCGGCATGAGCAAGAAGGATCCCTCGTCGAGTGGCGGCATGAACTCCTTGCCCAGGCCAGGGAAGGCATGGGCGAATGTCGAGACCGGTCGCCAGACACGAACCGATTGGGGAACCCAGCTGAAGACTGAATCGAAACCCTGCCAGACGAGCAATCCGGACAGAAGCAGCAATACTGGAAGAGACATGAAGAGAATTTTGTGATCCAGACACCAAGCCAACATGCGCCGGTAGAAACGCTGAAGAAAATAGAAAGCGAGTAGAAGGCTTCCGATCAGAGCCGCGACGAAGAGAAAGTTGCGAACCATGCCTTTCTCGGGGCCCAGTGGTGTCCAATGTCCCGACAGAATCAATCCCACTACGACAACAGCGAAGTAGTTGACAACGATGGGCCCCCAACCCTGTATCCGTTGAGGGACTCGTCCAATCAACAAGTGGTATAGCCCAATGAGAATAACTAGGACGCCGATCCACCAGGTTGTAGTGAAGGCCAAAAATACACCGGCTGGAAGCAATAGCCAGGTCAAGATTCTTCGGAGATTTAGTCGAATCGAGCTGTTCGTGAAGAGTAGTTGGGCCATCGGTGGGATCACCACGATGGCGACAATTACCGAGGAGATTAGGGCGAAGGTCTTCGTGTAGGCCAATGGTTTGAACAGTTTACCTTCTGCCGCCTCCATGGTGAAGACAGGCAAAAAGCTGATCACAGTTGTGGAAACCGCGGTAAGCACCGCCCCTCCCACCTCGCTGGTCGCCCTGAAAACGGCCTCGAAGGGGCTCTCGTCAGAAGCTCGCTCTGCAAGCCCGTTTACAATGTTCTCACTGACGACGATTCCCATGTCCACCATCGTTCCGATGGCAATAGCAATGCCCGAAAGCGCCACAACGTTGGCATCCACACCGAACATCTTCATGGCGATGAAGCTGATAAGTACAGCTAGTGGCAGAAGTCCTGCGATCAATAGTGAGCTACGAAGGTGCATGAGTAGCAGAATGATCACGATGATGGTGACCAGGATTTCTTCGAAAAGCGCGGTGCTAAGAGTTCCGAGTGTTTCGTGGATCAGACCTGTTCGGTCATAGAAGGGAACGATGGTCACCTGGCTCTCGCTGCCGTCGTCCAAGGTTTTTCTCGGCAGGCCAGGAGCGATTTCGGCGATCTTCTTCTTCACTTCCGCGATTGTTTTGAGAGGATTTTCTCCGTAGCGGACAACTACCACCCCTCCCACCGCCTCAGCACCTTCCTTGTCCAGTGCACCTCTGCGAAGAGCGGGGCCATGACTAACATGGGCGATGTGTTTCACGAGTATCGGAGCACCCTCGACGGACTTGATGACAGTGTTTTCGATGTCCGACAGGCTTTTGATGAAGCCCAGCCCACGAATGACATACTCTGCTTTGTTGATCTCGATACTTCGGGCGCCTACATCTTTGTTGCTCATCTTTACGGCTGAGAAAACCTCGCCGAGAGCTACGCCATAAGCCCGCATCGCGTCGGGATCCACGTCGATCTGATACTCGCGCATGAAACCACCCACCGACGCAACTTCACTCACACCTTCCGCAGCGAGAAGTGCGTATCGCACCTGCCAATCCTGAATGCTGCGCAGCTCATCCAATCCCCAAGCTCCGGTTGGATCCCCGTTTGCGTCGCGACCTTCCAAGGTGTACCAGAAGACCTGACCTAAGGCTGTGGCATCTGGGCCAAGTGAAGGCTGGACGCCGGACGGTAGCGCTCCGGGAGGCAGGCTGTTGAGTTTTTCGAGAAGTCGTGAACGGGACCAGTAGAACTCCACGTCTTCATCGAAGATCACGTAGATGGAAGAGAAGCCGAACATCGAATAGCTGCGAACAGTTTTTACACCGGGAATTCCGAGTAAAGAGACAGTCAGCGGGTAACTGATCTGATCTTCAACATCCTGTGGAGATCGTCCCATCCACTTCGTGAATACGATCTGCTGGTTCTCGCCGATGTCCGGAATGGCATCCACCGACACGGGATCACGTGGTAGATCGCCGAGATCCCAGTCGAAAGGCGCTACCATGACACCCCAGGTCACGGCCAGCAGCATGAAGAGCACAACCAGCAGTTTATTCTCCAGGCAGAAACGGATAATTCCATCCAACCAGGAGCTCTTATGCTCACCCTTATTCATGGACGGTACCTCCGGCGGCCCCTGGCATTGAGACGAGTTCCCGTTCCTTCGTGCCGCACTTGAACATAGCTGCGCCGAAGTATGGGTTCTCCGTGCCTTCTGTTTTCTGCAACCAGTCGGCGCCCTTCCAATCGAAGGCCATTGGACAGTGATAAACCAGAATGGGTTGATCCATGCCCGTGCCGAATCGTTCGGCTACATTGATCAGAGTAGTAGACATGCTTTCGAATTCAGCTCGGCTCGCATCGATATCCTTCGCGGCAAGTACGGCATCTGCGGATGATCGGAGCAGCTTTAAAGATTCCATCCAGGCTTGGTGTGCCTCGTGCCCCAAAATTGTCATGTCGACAGCCGCAAGATCATCCAGCAGCGACTCGGTTGCTGAACGAGCAATAGTTAGATCGTCTCCGCTGAGACCCTCATGAACGGTGAAATAGGATTCGAAAACTTTTGACAGTTGCGATCGAAACGCCTCGGGGATGCCCTCAAGGTACACTTCGCCTTCGCTCTCCGCCGACGCCTGCTGGGAAGAATGGGATTCCTCCCCGTGACCTGCGTGACCTGTGGCAGCCGGACCGTCGCCATCGGGGTTCATCATGCTGGGTCGCGCCAAAATCTGAAGAGCACTGTCGATCTTGAAATTCCCGTTCACGACGACTCGATCGCCCTCCTCAAGTCCCTCGTAGACCAGATACCAACTCCCGGCCCGGGGCCCCAGAACAATTTCACGCCCGACGAAGCGTCCCGCGTTTTCCGGATCCGCCATGTAAACGAGTGCACGCTTCCCCGTGATGAGTGGGGCTGATGCTGGAATCACGAGGGGTGCTGACATGTCGAGATTTTCGAGATCCAGATAGCCTAGAGATTCGGTGGGCACGAGATCCATGCCACAGACATCGCAGGTGCCGGGGCCATCCTTGACGATCTCCGGATGCATGGGGCTTATCCACTTGCCTGCCAGACCCTTGTCGTAGACTTTGCCTTCGGCCGACAAGCTCGCATGCAGGGTGGCCTTGATGAACATGCCGGGCTTAAGGCGACCATCCTCGTTTGAAACGTTGACCCGCACCTTCACGGTACGCGTCTTCTCATCCAGGACGGGGTCCACGAATGTGATCTTTCCTTTGAAGAACTCGCCGGGCCAGGCCACGGTTTCGAATTCCACTTCTTGTCCATACCTCACCCAGGGAAGGTCGTGCTCGAATGCGTCCAATTTGAGCCAGAGCTGATCGAGTTCGGCGATGGTGTAGATCGGAGTGCCGGTCTGAACGTAATTACCCTCAACGGCATTCTTATGGATGACGATACCGCTGGTCGGAGCGAAAATGGTGATGTGTTCGGATATTTCACCTCGGCTTTCGAGTTCTGCGATCTGCTCCGGGCTCAGGCCTAGCAGACGCAGCTTTTCACGCACCGCCTTGGTGGTTGCATAGGCACCCCGGAGAGTGGTCGGGCCGGCATCTGCAAGTTGGTTTTCGGCCTCGATTGCCTGAAGTAGTTCTTCCTGTGCGGAAATGAGTTCTGGACTATAAAGGTGAACCAGATGATCACCCTCGGACACCCTCGTTCCCGTGTAGTCAACGAAGAGTCGATCAAGGCGACCGGGAACCCAGGCGGAGATGCGCTTGACGCGAGTTTCGTCGTAGTCGATTTTACCGACCATTCGAATCTCCGCGTCCACGAAGCGTCGCTCTACCGGAGCTGTTTGGATATCGGCCAGTTTACGAGCGTTTTCGGATAGCTTCAATTCGCGGGGATCACTGTCCTCGTCACTTGAGTCAAGCACGGGGATGAGATCCATGCCGCAAAGTGGACAGTCACCGGGACCCGGCTGACGGATCTGAGGATGCATGGAACAGGTCCAAACCGAAGCCTGGGCCACTTCCTCACCGGTGCCTCCTTCGTGTTCGGATCCACTTGATCCACCACCGCGAATCAACATGCCGAGCGCAAAAGCTGCCGCGATCACGAAGGCCAGCAAGATCCTTCTGTCAATCCTCAATCCCAAACCTTTCCCACTACTCATTGCTTGTTCCTTTCGTCGCGGATCCAGCCAACATCTCGATTTCCGCCAGTCGCTGGGCGCGATCAGCCCGAGCCCGTTCGTAATTCAGTTGGAATTCCAGGAGAATGCGCTGCGAATCCACGAGACTCGTGAATCCCACTTTCCCCGCCTTGAAGGCCTCTTCGGTTACGCTCAGAGCCTGTCTTCCCTGGGGAATGAGATTGTCACGGTAGAGTGCGGTTTTTCGTTCCGCGTCCCTGTAGGCGAAGAGAGCGCGCTCAAGCCTTGAAACCAAATCGAGTTCCCTATCGCGACGAGTGAGATCAGCCGACAGAGCGAGCGAAGCTGCCTGGTTTTCGGCTGCCCGATACTTGCCTCTCCAAATCGGCAGATTGATTGAGAACATGGCCGCCACGGGATCCTTACCTGTATCGGGCTGATCGGGCATGAGTGCCTCGCCAGTTTCCATGTACTCAATGCCCAGCGTGAAATCGGGTCGGAATTGTTTCCGCGCCAGATCCATGGACAGCCGATGGCTTTCCGAAAGCTCGTCCAGGGTGAGCAGATCGGGGTTTTCTTCCACAAGCTGCTTGATGAGTTCTTTGGAATCGACTTCCAGTGAGCCTGTCGGAATCGCCAAATTTCCGGGGAGCGGCGCTCCGGCGCTTCTACCGAGAGCGCTGTTGAGTCGCGTATTCGAGGGGCCGGTCAAATCCTTCAATGATGCAAGGCGGTCCTCCAGCTTACCTCTTTCAACTTGCGCGCGGATGAGATCCGAATGTGAAGAGGCGCCGGTCTTATACCGGGATCGCACCACCTGCTCCAGGTACTTGGCAAGGTCGAGATTCTCGCTGGCTACATCGATTGCCCGATCCAGATAAGCACGTTCCACGTAGGCATCGATGACCTTGTAGAAAAGTTTTCGTTTTGCGGATTCATATCGCTGCCGCCCGGCTTCCGCCATGCGAGCGGCCCTATCGCCCTTCAGATCGAGCTTTCCAAACCATGGGAAAGTCTGCAGAAGTGCGAACTTTTGTCGCTGGGGACCCACCCGTGTTTCAACTTCGCGGATCAGGTAGCTATAGTTGAACCTGGGGTCCGGAAGTGCCGAGACCTGGGGTATTTCTTCCAGCGCTGCATGCCAGCTCTGGAAAGCCGCCTTCAGACCTGGATTGTTCAAGGCTGCGTAAGCGAGGTAGTCCTCGATAACCGCATCTTCATCCAATAGCGACGGATTCTCCGAGGCGCTCGAGCCCGCCGATATCATCATGGCGGCTACCGTCAGCAGCAAAAGCCTTCCAAGCGTCCAATGTTTCGACAAATTCTTCCTCCAGACCCGCTGTCGATCCCGTTTGAATACCAAAGGATCGCCAGACACCATCTTCCTCTATCTACTTAGTGATTGTGACTACCATGGTCTTGGTCATCATGGGAACCACCCTCTGTCTCGGGGCTTCCCTCATGGGAATGATCAGCTTCAATTTCTATGGCCTCATCGTGACTCGGATGAAAGTCCATCTCTAACCTCAAGCTTCCTTGACGAGGATCTCGCCGGTTAGCATTCCCATCCCACAGTTGTAGGCGAATTTTCCTGTGCGGTCGGGAGTGAACTCCACCCTCGTGCTTTCATGCGCGGGGAGGAAGGCGCTTTTGTTGAAGGCGTGCAGAACAACTCGCTCGGAGCAGCTGTCTTCCTCGTCACGAAAAAACTCCAGAACCGCGGGGACTCCGCGGCGGAGGACGACCAAAGCGGGTTCATATCCGCCCTTGACGCGAATGCGGACGTGCTGTTGATCAAGCGCTATGGTCGCGATCTCGATAGAGTCTGGCCCGCTAAGGAAGTAGCGTAGGATGAATACGATCAAGCCCACACCGATGACGGACACAATTATCGAGTACATATCCATCATGACTTCACCTCCATGAGATTGGGTTGAAAGCCCTTCAAGCGCAGGGAATTGCTGATCACGGAAACGGAGGACAATGCCATCGCCGCCGAGGCAATCACCGGGGAAAGCAGAATGCCGAAGAAGGGATAGAGAAGCCCCATGGCGATTGGGATTCCAAGTATGTTGTAGATGAAGGCCCAAAACAGATTCTGGCGAATTGTCCTTAATGTCCTTCGGGAAAGTCGTATTGCGGTGGCTGCGGCTCTGAGATCACCCTTGACGAGGGTAAGATCGGAAGCTTCCATCGCCACATCGGTTCCGGTGCCAATGGAAATGCCCACGTCCGCTCTTGCGAGAGCCGGTGCATCGTTAAGTCCGTCTCCCACCATGGCGACCTTATGTCCCAAATCCTGCAGGCGACGAATCTCATTGGTCTTACCCTCGGGCAGCACCTCGGCCACGACTATGTCGATCCCCACGCGCCTGGCGACGGCCTCGGCAGTCCGACGGTTGTCGCCGGTAAGCAGGATCAACTCTAGACCCATCCTTTTGAGTTCAGCAATGGCCTCCGGAGAACCTTCTTTGATGGGATCCTCGACGGCGATGGCGCCTAGAAATTGATTCACTTTGCCGAGGAACAGGAGCGTGGCACCGTCGTTTTCAAGGTCCATATAGATTTGCCTGTCCGCGGGCATCTTGATGCCTTCCGAATCAAGCCAATCCCAACTTCCAAGGCGAAGTGTCTGATTCTCTGATTCACCGCGCACGCCGCTACCCAATACCGCCTCGAAACCGGTGATGGGGCTAATCTCGATTCCGCGCTGCTGGGCCTCTACTCGAATCGCCTCGGCCAAGGGATGCTCGGAGGAACTCTCCAGGGATGCGGATAGACGCAGCAATTCCAACTCATTGATTCCTGGAGCCGGGAAAAGAGCTGTCAATCGAGGTGAACCCGCCGTGATCGTTCCAGTTTTATCCAGGACAACGGTATCAAGTCGCTGAGCGGCCTCGATGCTCTCTCCCCCCTTGATTATGACGCCAAGAGAGGCGCCTCGAGCCGTGCCCGCCATGATTGCGGTGGGCGTTGCCAGGCCAAGGGCACAGGGACAGGCAATGATCATCACTGTGATGAAACTCGATAGGGCCATGAGCAGACGGGGCTCAGGACCGAAGTCGAACCAGAATATGAAAGCCGCCACGGCCAAGCTCATTACAACCGGCACGAACACTCCGGAAATCCTATCCGCCAGTTTCTGAATGGGAGGTTTCGAAGCCTGTGCGTTATCCACGAGACGTACGATCTGGGCTAACATTGTATCAGTGCCCACGCCTCGGACTTCAAAAATAAAACTACCCGTTCGATTGATGGTGGCCCCAACGACTTCATCCCCCTCCTTCTTGGCCGCCGGTAGTGGCTCGCCAGTAAGCATGGATTCATCCACCAAACTTTCACCCTCTATCAATATTCCATCTGCTGGGATTTTCTCCCCCGGTCGCACTCGAATGCGATCGCCCAACACGACATCGTTGATGGGAACCTCTACTTCGACGCCATCTCGGATCACGCGTGCATTCTGGGCCGCCAGCTCCATTAGCTGGCGTAGGGCCTGCGAACTTTTCCCTTTAGCTTGAGCCTCTAGAAAGCGGCCAAGCAGGATGAGTGTGGTGATGATGGTAGCCGTGTCGAAGTAGACATTTTCGCTGCGAGGATGGCTCGATAGCCAGGGTGCGAGCATAAGGAAGGCGCTATAGAGAAATGCCGCGCCTGTTCCAATGGCAACCAGCGTATTCATATCCGCATTGCGATGGCGGAAAGCAATCCAGGCTCGAATGAAGAACATCCTGCCCGCGATAAAGAGCACCGGGATACTCATCAAGAATTGCAAAACCTGGTTAAATCCCGCATCCAGATTTCTCAGAAGAGGAAGCTTAGATGAAATCGCGAAGAGAAAGACAAGCACGCTAAGAGGTATTGCGAGCAGGAGCCTTACCCGAAGATCTGCGAATTCTCTTCTGCGGGCTTCCCGCTCTCGATCCTCGGGAGATTCTCCAGCATTGAGTCCGTCAAGATCGACTCCATAGCCCTGGGAAGATACGGCTGCGGCTAAGGTTTGAAGGTCGACTTTTAAGTCGTCTATCTCTAGGACAGCACGTCCGTTGGCCGAGTTGACTGACACGGAATGCACACCTGCAACACCACGTAATGAATTCTCCACTGTTAGTGCACAGCTGGCGCAGCTCATCCCGGTAACGGAGAGCTGCACTTTCTCACGATTCGTGTTTGTGTCGACTTCCATGTTATCTCGTTTCATGAATGAGATCAGTCAACTATTGCTTCGAGGACACGATTCAAGCGCGCCCCGATCTCAGCAGCCAAATCCACCAAGTCAGGGTTTTCGGTGTCGTTCATCATTGTTTGGGGATTGATCGTCGCCACACGACATCCCCCACCGGCCACCTCTCGCAAGACCACGTTGCAGGGGAGGAGCAGCCCAATGTCAGGCTCAGATTCGAGCGCTTTACTGGCAATGGGCGGATTACATGCTCCCAGAATCCATTGGGAGCGAACGTCCACTCCCAGCTTCGCTTTCAATGTCGCCCGCACGTCGATCTCGGTAAGGATGCCAAAGCCTTCGTCTTTAAGTGCTTTTTCTAATTGTGGTCGAACGAGGGCACAGCTTCCCTGGAAGTCTCTTACTTGGCCGTATGGGATATTCATTCCACCACTCACTTTGAAAGTTTGAGGGACTAAAGGTTGTACCAATCGGAATCATGCTCTTCTGCTCTAACAATCTTCTTGCTGCAGCAAGCATCGCCCTTGGGGCCGCAACACGCGCCCTCACCTACCTTCATGAGAGAGGTCTCATCATGATTGTCGTGTAGGCTTTCGCAGTTATGAGGGATTGCTAGAAGATTCATCCCGCAAACCGTGCATCCTTCCTCGACAGCTTCCCCACTTCGAACAATGGCGCACATGGGGCATCCGAAGAGCTCCTGGGAACGAAGTTCCACCACTTTTTCTTCCACCATCTGCTTTAGATCCATTCCGCAGATCGGACATTCCAACTCCACATCATCGCTGATCACTTCGGAGTGCATGGGACAGGTGTAGAGCGCCTCAGCCTGGTAGGCCTTCTCCATGGTGGCGTCGGGAAACTGCATCTTGGGGTTCTTGTGGGAGTGTCCGTCCTCTGCAGCCAGTGCCGAAACAGACAGGATCATCAAGGCAGCCAGGACAATCCCTGCGCCACGAGAGTGCTGATTAAGTCGAAACATGATCGTCCTCCGGATTTGAGTTTTTTAGATCGGGACCCATGGGTCCCATCGACTACCTGTGTAGCGCAATGTACATGCCGAAGGACGGCCTCTTTCGGCGGCCCCTAATGCATTAATTTTCAATGGGTTACAATTGGAGGAAAGAAGACCGGGG
>JACNKJ010000176.1 GCA_014382085.1 bacterium | reverse complement strand
AAATTATTTGATAAAATATTAGCAGCATGACTCTTACTTTCAGGCTCATCTTGCTGTACAGCAGCTCCACCGAAGGTGTCGGCGAAACCCATTGGCGACTCGACAGCGACGGTGAAACAACCTGGCGGGACATCAGTTGGGCAATCAAACTCGCCCAGAGGATCTGCGGCATCATCACCAAAAGTGTAGAGACCGTTGATATTTCCGCTACATCCACAACATCCGTCAAAGGCACAGCCATCCAGGGCTGGACGGCACAGGGCCATCACGGGGCCGTGATCAACGGATCCATTGCCATCTTCATCGTAGGACAGGTAGACGATAAGGTCTCCTATCCAGGTTTGCTCGATGTTCAATTCGAGAACCACATCGGCGATGGTTCCACTGCTTCCGACATGTAATGGGCCAAAGTCCAGGAAGCCGCCTGTATCATCAAATTGTGCGTTTTCTGTACGATTTTGGTAGTCCCAACCGGCTACATCGCATGTGACTCGCGGGCCGGAGCTCCCATTGTCGTTGGGGATTTTCAATTCGTTTGCAATTGCAGTCCCTACCATCGCCAATACAAGGATGACGAGGACACCCGTGACTTTTCTTTCCCAGTAACCCATAGCTTCTCCTCCAGTGGTGGACCCATTTCACCTTAGCAACTGAAATCAGTAATGGAAATAGAAAACGAATAGTGTAAGGAAAAACGGACTTCTACTTTCAAATATGAAGGTGATCGTAAACGTAACTTGCTCGAATAGAAAAACCGGCGAGTATTCCCGCCGGTTTTCGTTTTTTAGTTCTGAGACTCAGTAGAGTTGTTTGAGGCGACTCCAACTGGTTGATTCTACGGGAGCTCCACAGCCTTCACCCAGAGCGCCGAGAAGTTGCCCACAATCATTGTGAGCCGGCAAGCAAGGTGAGTCGGCTTGCAAGGTCATGATCCACGTGCCGAGTGCGCCGCAATACTGGGGATCTACTGAAACATTTCCATCGATTCCCAACTGGGGGGCGATCACACCGGTCCAGTCTCCACCCACGTTCCCAAAGATATCACAGCAGGCAAATTCCGGATAATCGATGCCACCGACCCAGCTCAAAGTGCCACCGTCATATCCGTAGCTGATAATGTTGAACCAGCTTCTGAAAAAGGTATCCACCCAAAAGGTGCCACCATAGCTGGCGATGTTTTCGCTGAAAGTGGAATAGCGAACATCCAATTCAGGGATAGCCGCAGGAACGCTGATACCTATGTACAGGCTGATGGCTCCACCACTAGTGCTCTCGTTATGAAGAAATTGACTATGTCGAACGTCGACGCTCGCACCATCGTAAACATTGAGTGCGCCACCATCGTAGGAAGAGTGGTTCTCCAGGAAAGTACAATCGGATATGAAGCCTGAGCTGCCGATTCCCATGAACTCAATCGCTCCGCCCCAATTGGCCTGATTCCATTGGAAGAAGCAGTTCACGATGCTGGCCGAACTGTTCCTTCCGACAATCGCACCGCCGCCCAGATCAGAGTGGTTGTTGATGAATCGACAATTCTGAATCTGCGGGCTCGATCCATCGATCAAGAGCGCTCCACCATAGTCGTTTGGATTGTATGCGTTTGCGAAAGTGATGCCCTCGATCACTGTAGCCGCAGTCTGCCCACTATCGATATAGATGGCCACATGTTCAGGGGGGATTCGCCCATCTCGATTCCTGGGCCTGGGAGTGTGGATGTCCTGCTGCCGACCCTTATTGGCATTGGAAATGGGTGTGCCTTCACAGTTGATGATACAGCTTTCAGGATTTAGGCTGAGGGATCGAAGATTGAAATCTTTGCCGAGGCAATCCAGATTGATGTTCCCCGATCCCGTGAAGACGCCATTGCCCAGGTAGATGGTTCCACCGTCGGCAATGTCGTTGATGGCATTTTGGATGGTGGATACATCGCCACTACCATCGGGGTTGACGGTGATTTCCGTGGGGTCTGGTGCGCCAGTTAAAGTAACGTAATCAATGAGCATATTGTCGTTGGTTCCATCACCTGGCACGATCCAGCCGAAACAGAGTTCGTGGGTTCCTCCATAGTAGGCCGAGACATCCAAGCCTGCCGGTGGCAGGATCCAGCCGCTGGCGGTATTCCAGGTTCCGTAGGTATGGTCTGCGGGGGACTGAAAGTCGTAACTGAGTGCCAGATTGCCACCGATTTCCACATACATTGTCGATCCCCCCAAGCCATCGCCCGCGTCATGACCCATCCACCACCAATCTAGATATGCGGCATCAAAATAAATGTCCTGACAGAAACTGTTTTGACTCGGTTCACCGCAATACCCACCCAACCAGGCAACTTGAACGCCATCATAGGCCGGAAATCCCCATACCCCAGATGGATCGACGATCCAAAAACAGAAGGTGCTGCTGGAACAGGTCCAGTCGCTGGAGCCGTCGTCGCAGATTCCATTTTCGAAACTGCCGTCATTGATGAGGCCAATTCGGTCCCCGTTGCTGGTATTGCTCGTCCCGAATTCCACAGGCACGAAATCAGGGCCGGGAGTTTGTTCAAGCGCAAGGGCCCCCAATGCCAAAATCAGGCAGAAGCCGAAGCCGAGTAAGGTTTTAGCTTTCAAGACCATAGAGCCTCCTTGTAATGTTTCACCAAGGCTAGCAAAGGAGTTGTTGGATTGAAAGTTGAAACTGTAAGGAAGATAACTGCATGAGCGGCCAAGGAAGGCTATGATCAGTGTCTTGGGAGACTTCTTATGAAACTGCTGAACATATCGACTTTGCTGCTGCTGTTTGCGAGCAGCTCGCTCTCCGTGGAGCCCTATCCTTGGATCCCCGGAAATCGACCGGTTTCCGAGCCGGTTTATCCGGAGATACTCATGGATGCGGCCGAGGCCATCGCAGCGGTGGCCAAGGGTGATCTGCTTCCCATCGACCTTCGGGGCATCGACGACTTTTCGGCGGGTCATATTCCCGGCGCGGTTTGGAAACAGATTACGGAACCAAATCCTTCACAAGCATTGCTTCTCTACGCGGATGATTTCGAAGCCATTGGAAGCAGCTTCCTGCTTTTGGACGGGGATCCTGCACCACGAATTCTGAGAGGGGGCGTCGAAGCCTGGCGTGCTGCGGGTGGGCTGCTCGTGGCTGGAGATCCCAAACGAAATAGAAAAGCGGGGCTGATAGATGAATCCGTCAAGCAATACGTAGAGTGGGCGGAGGTCTACGAGGCCTTCGCTCGCGAGGAATTCGAGATCATCGACCTGCGTGGGCGAGACGCCTGGATGAGCTACGAAGATGTCGACGGCCTTCGCGCGGGTCACATCCCTCATAGCCTTCCCTACGACTTCACTGATCTTCTCCTTGGTCGCCGCTGGCCCGACCCTGCAGCCGCTCGGGCAAAGTTCCTGAAGCTTGGGCCACGCGAGGGCGATCAGGTGAACTCAAATGCGACCTTCATTCTCTACGGACATGACCCGGCCGACTCCCGGCTTGGTCTCGCATACCTTCTGCTACGTTTAATGGATGTGGATACAAGGGTCTACCTTGGCGGTTGGACGGATTGGGCAAACTCAGCGGACAGCCCGGTGGTGCGAATTCTTCCCACGGAGAAATTGGAAGGCATGCTTCGTCCGGAGAATCCGAACTTGAGTGACCAAGTTTCCTATGAAACTCTCGTGCTCCTGGACTTGCGCGGAAATCTCGATTTCAATCGCCGACATCTTCCAGGATCCCTCAGCTTACCCATTCACCTCTTCCGCGATTCTCTGTCTACTCTTGGCGATGAGCATTGGCGGGACGAAGATCGAGGTAAGTTGCCCTTGGTTTTATATTGCTATGGTCCAGATTGTATTCGCAGTCGCAACGGCGCCAGCATGGCAGCGCGCCAAGGCTTTCACAACCTGCTCTGGTATCGAGACGGCGTTGAAGGGTGGCGGCGCGCCGATCTGCCATTGTACAAGTAGAACAAGAAAATTATCGCCGGCGTCCAAGCTAGGCTATACTGCTATTAATTCGTGTGAAGGGTGGGGCCAGAGGCCCGTAGCCAGGAGGGGACCATGCCTGCAACAATCCGACCCGTTGGATATTTCTACGCCACCGTCAAGGATCGTCCGGGAGAGGCCTATCGCCTCTTGGCGCGACTGGCCAGAGAGGAAGTGAATCTTCTGGCCTTCAATGCCGTGCCCCAAGGACCGGCCCACACGCAGTTGGTAATTTTCCCACAGGAGGAGAGTGCTCTGGCTCGTGTGGCCGAATCGTTGGGCCTTGTGCTCACAGGTCCTCAAAACGCATTTCTTATTCAAGGCGATGACGAATTAGGCGCCTTGGTGGAGGTCCACGAAAAACTCAGCGACGCCAACATCAACGTCTACGCGTCCAATGGCGTGACCGATGGGAACAGCGCCTACGGCTACGTGATCTATCTGCGTCCTCAAGATTTTGATGAAGCCGTGCAGGTGTTGGGGCTCTAAGCGAAGACGCCGGGAATCGATTGCCCGCAATTGGGGCAGTGGTTTTGTTCGCCAAGGTGGTCGTTCAGCACGCGAAACCCCGAGCGTTCGATCAGCGTTGTTTTACAACTGGGGCAGCGGGTGCCGGCGCCTGCCGGATCCACTCGATTGCCGGTGTAGACGTATTGCATCCCTGCATCTAGAGCAATGTCCCGTGCACGGTGCAATGTCCTTAGCGGTGTCGCGGCGTGATCGGTCATGCGAAAGTCCGGATGGAAGGCTGTGAAATGCAAGGGCACCTGCGTCCCTAATTCTTTGAGGATCCAGGAGACGAGGGCGCTGAGTTCTTCGTCGGAGTCATTGATGTCTGGAATAAGCAAGGTGGTGATTTCCGTCCAGACTTCTGTCTCTTTCACAAGATAGCGTAGATTGTCGAGTACTGGATCCAATCGCCCTGAACAGAGTCGCCGGTAGAAATGATCGTCGAAAGCTTTCAAGTCGACGTTCACGGCATCCATGTGATCGAAGAATTCACGGCGAGGTTCATCGCAAATGTAAGCTGCGGTGACAGCGACCGTGCGGAGTCCCAATTCGTGGCAGGCCCGGGCCGTGTCCACGGCGTACTCCAGGAATATCACGGGATCGTTATAGGTGAATGCAACCGAGTGGCAATCCAAACGCTTCGCCGCTTGGGCGATTTCTTCTGGGCTTGCCGTCTCGGACAGCCGTTCGGTCTCCCTGGATTTGCTCATGTGCCAGTTTTGACAATATCGACAGCCCAAATTGCATCCAGCGGTTCCAAAGGAAAGGATGCGGGATCCCGGTAGAAAATGATTTAGGGGCTTCTTCTCAATAGGATCTACGGCGAACCCTGTTGAGCGGCCGTAGGCGTCGAGCCACATTTGGCCGCCACGATGGGATCTTACGAAGCAGAAACCCTGTTGCCCTTCTGCAAGACGACAGTAACGCGGACAGAGGTCGCACTGGATGCGTCCGTCCTCCAGTGAGTGCCAATATCGTGCGGGAACTCCGCTGTAAGGCACTTGCGTCATTGTTCTCCTAGGGGCATGCTCTCATTAGCGCAGCTAGGAAAGCCTAGCTTAATCTGGCGGAAATCGCGAGGGGGAAGCTATGACCGACGTTCGCAGAGCTGCCGTGGCCGGTGCTTTCTACATGGAAGATCCCGAAGCCTTGAGCGCTGAAATTGCAAGTCTCATGGATAAGGAAGCCGCCGAGGGTCCGCGTCCCAAAGCACTCATTGTTCCTCACGCCGGATACGTCTACTCCGGGCCGGTGGCTGCGCGGGCCTATGCTCGAGTTCGAAAGTATGCCGCAGGCATCTCGCGTGTCCTGCTTTTGGGACCCACTCATCACCAAGCCGTGGCGGGCATGGCTCTGCCTTCCGTGAAGGCTTTCCAGACTCCCTTGGGTGATATTCCTCTGGACATGAGCTCCATCGCCCGCATGACCGGACGCCCGGAAATGCAGATATCCAAGCTCGTACATGAAAACGAACATAGCATCGAAGTCCAGCTTCCCTTTCTGCAAACGCTCCTTCACGATTTCACTCTGTTGCCAGTGCTGGTTGGGGATGCGGATCCGTCTATGGTGGAAGCGCTTCTTCACGAGTTCGGCAGAGGTGAAGAGACGCTCATCGTCGTCAGCTCGGACCTGAGTCACTTCCTGAATTACGATGAGGCCCGCAAACTCGACGAAGCGACCCGCAAGGCCATCGAGTCCCTAGACACGGAGGGATGGACCTGGAAAAGTGCTTGCGGACGCATTCCTATCCTCGGATTGCTCAGATTGGCCCGACGCTTGAATATGAAGGTGGAAACGCTGGACCTCCGCAATTCGGGGGACACGGCAGGTGGTCGGGAGAGGGTTGTGGGTTATGGTGCCTGGGCCTTCCATGAAAGTGAAGATTCGGCTTGATGACACTTACACGCGAAGAACGGATGCTGAGCTTGGCGGCCATGTCCATTTTGCACGGGCTCAAAACCCGTCGCAATATTAGCCTGGAGGACATCAAGTTCGACAATGAACTGCGAGCGCCCGGCGCTTGCTTCGTCACTCTGGAACATCGTGGGCAACTTCGAGGCTGCATCGGTTCGGCCGAAGCCTATCGTTCACTGGGTGAAGATCTTCTACGGAACGCTTTCAGTGCAGCATTCAACGATATGCGTTTCCCCCGACTCGTCGAAAAGGAGTTGGAAGATCTGGAAATGGAATTGTCCATTCTGACCCACCCCAAGCCCATAATCGCGCCCAATGAAGAGCATCTTCTAAGCCTGCTTCGCCCCGGCAGAGACGGCCTTATCATTGAGGACAAGGGAGCCAAGGCCCTCTTCCTCCCTTCGGTTTGGGACAGTCTCCCCTCGCCCCGGGATTTTCTGGATAACCTGAAACGCAAAGCGGGTATCGGCCATCGCTCCCTGACTTCTGGCTTCGCTGCCTGGCGATTCGAGACAGAGAAGATAAGATCCTCTGAAACCCTTGAAAGCAAGTCGCTTTGGGAGATGGACTAAGTCTGCTATAATTCCAGGCAACCTACTCCTTTGAGGTCGAAATCCATGCGCATTTCCAACGCCCTTCTGGCGATATTTCTGCTGCTCTGTACCATTTCCGTCCAGGCCGAACGCGTCAATATGGACGATGCCCAGCGAGTGGGTGAAAATTTCTTGAATCAAAGACTTTCCTTGGAAGGGGGTTGGAACGGACGTTCCGCCGCCTCGGCCGGCGAGTTACAAGTCCTGACCCGCGATGGACGGCTTCTTTGCTATTGGATGTCCGTCCACCCAATAGGGCACATCATCCTCTCTCCCTTGCGCGAGCTACCGGCGGTGAAGGCCTTTTCCGACACCGACAATTTTGATCCCGACGCCGAGGGTTATGCGACACTGATCCAGGACGTTTTCGAACTCACCTTGGATTTTTTGGAAACGAATTATGGCGACCTTGAGACTCTTCCTTCAAACGTAGCTCCCGCAAGAAACCGCGAAAGCTGGGATCGGCTTTTGGCCGGCGCTCCTGCGAGTCGCGATCGGATCACCGTGGGGCCACTACTGTCATCCGATTGGCACCAGGGTGGTCCTTTCAACAACGATTGTCCCGAGGGCGACGGCGGTCTCTGCGTTGTGGGTTGCGTGGCCACGGCGGCCGCGCAGATTCTCAAGTACTGGGAGTATCCGGAATTCGGCCTGGGGTCATACGGGTACACCTGGGACGGCGATGAATCTTGCGGCGGCAATGTGGGAGGGGGTTTTTTGGAAGTGCAATTTTGGGATTCATACAATTGGGATAGCATACTCGACAGCTATGGTGGCGGATACGATGCCGAGCAGGCTGCGGCCGCGGCCGAACTGAACTATGAGATGGGCGTGGCCTTCGACATGGACTATGGAGCCTGTGCATCGGGCGCTTATCTGCAGAGGGGGCTCGAGGTTTATCCCAACTACTACGACTACTCCGATGATCTTCAGTATGTAAGGCGCAATCTCTACACGGCGACGGAGTGGTGGGACATCATCAAGACCGAACTGAGCGCCATTCCTCCGCGTCCCATTTCCTACGGTATTCACAGTCACGCCATCGTCTGCGACGGCTACATGGAAGACGGCGGGCAATTCTATCATATGAACTATGGTTGGGGTGGCTCGGCCAATGCCTGGTACGCACTGGATGATGTGTACTGTCCCTGGGATGGCTGCGACTTCTTGGTTGAAAATATGACCATCGGTATCGAGCCTAAGGGACACTTCGGAGTCAATCAACCCGACGACGGTGTTGTATGGATTCATGGCGAGGCCATGAGCCTAGTCGCCTGGTCCGACAGCGAGGGAAGTACCGTCAGTGCAGACCTCTACTATGGTCTCACGCGCCTCACTCGTTTGTTCGAGAACAGTCCCAACGATAACTCTGAAATTCCTGAAGGCCTTGTTCCGCTCGAATGGGGAACGGGCGCCGACTTCCGCATCAAGGTGATAGACGAAAACGACAAGTTTGGATGGAGCGACTATTTCTCCATCTACGGTCCTGCGGAATGGTCAGACGCCGGTTTGCCTCCCGTAGACAATAGTGGGAATGGGCAATCTGCTGCCTGGGGCGATTATGACGGCGACGGCATGGTGGATATCTACCTGGCCAATAAGTACGAAGACAATTGCCTCTTCCAGAATTTGGGTGGGGGCAGCTTCGAGGACATGGCCGCAGATCCGCTGAACGCCGTGGGCGATTGTCAAGCTTCTGCCTGGGCCGACATGGACAACGACGGCGATCTGGATATCTTCCTAACTCGAACCAGCGGCGAGACCAACCTCCTCTTCCGTAATGACGGAGGTGGGTTCACCGATTTGAGCACGGCTCTTCTGGGTGGATCCTCCTATAGCTCCGGCATGGCCTGGGGCGATTATGACAATGATGGCCTAGTTGACCTGTACGTGGCCAACGTTTATGCCGCCGATCGTCTCTTTCACAATGAAGGCGATGGCATCTTTAGTGAAGCCACCGCTGCGCCCATGGGAGACGCAGGATATGGGCGCTCCGCCAACTGGACCGATTACGACGAGGACGGCGACCTGGACCTCTACCTGGTTCGCTATTCCAGCAATCGCCTCTATCGCAACAACGGAGACGGCAGCTTTACCCGCATGACGTCCAGCATCCTTGCCGATGCGGGTGATGGTTACGGCGCCGCTTGGGGTGACTATGACAATGATGGGCATCTCGACTGTTATCTCGTCAATGGGGGGGACAATAAACTCTTCCGCAACGAGGGTGGCGGCGTTTACAGCGAGGTGATTTCTACTCTCCTGGCCGATTCGGGAGCGGGTCGTGGAGCTGCCTGGGCCGATACCGACAACGACGGCAATTTGGATCTCTTCCTTTCATGCGACGGAGCCAATCGACTTTACAATAACAACGGCGATGGCAGTTTCTCAGAGACAACCGACGCGCTATTGGGTGATGGATCCGACACACGTGGCGCCGCCTGGGGCGATTTCGACCTGGACGGCCGACTCGACCTGTACATGGTCAACTATGGTTCACCCAACCGCCTGATTCGCAACGAGAACAACTCGGGAAACAACTGGCTCCACGTTGATCTCGTCGGAACAATTTCCAATCGCTCTGGACTGGGAAGCAAAGTCCACCTAACCAGTGGCGGCCAGCGTCAGATTCGCGAAGTGGGAAGTGACACGGCCTACATGTCCCAGGGGAGCCTGAGAGTGGAATTTGGATTGGCAGGCAGCAATTTGGTCGATTCGCTGGAGGTAATATGGCCCTCAGGGGCGGTTTCCTTACTAAGGAATTTGAGCGGGGATCAGATAATCGAAGTCACCGAGCCCAACGACCCTACGGGCGTGGAAGAAACTACGATACCTAATTTCACTCTCTTGGGAGTCCACCCCAATCCCTTCAATCCGGCGACTCAAATTATATTTGAACTTGCTGTCGGTGGAAATGTGCGCGCGGAAATCTTCGACGTCCAGGGTCGAAGCATCCATGTTTTAGCAGACGGCTATTGGGCTCCAGGGCAGCACAGAGTCACATGGGATGGGCGAAATGGCCAGGGTGAGGAAATGGGATCGGGACTCTATCTACTTCAAATCACGGGGGAAAAATACAGAGCCGAAAGAAAATTGATACTGTTGAAATAATTCATGAGATACCAGTTACCAGTTAGCCCGGCTCAATACGAGTCGGGCTTTTCTGTCTCAATTCAAAGCAGGAAAGTCTGGAATCCCCTCCAGGGAAAGAGCTTGACGCAATCGGCCTGGGCTTTGCATAAGTCTTGTGCTAGAATACTCAGCAGCCTGAAATCCTGCTTTTCCGGCTTAGGGAGTTTGCTTGAAGGTACGGTTCCTCACCTTTG
>JACNKJ010000100.1 GCA_014382085.1 bacterium | reverse complement strand
GGGTCAATTTGCTTTCGATCTGACCGCCTCGATCTGTGCTTAAATCAGCGGCCAAAGACCAGTACTCCACCGGGTTGAAAGCCTTCCTCTCCCGCTCCCGCTCCACGATGAGACGTAGGGCCACGCTTTGCACACGCCCGGCGCTGAGACCATAATAGAAGACTTTCCAGAGTACGGGGCTGATCTGGTAGCCCACCAAGCGGTCGAGCACACGACGGGCTTGCTGAGCTTCCACCTTGTTGCTGTCCACAACGCCCGGATTCTTAACCGCTTCGGCGATGGCGCCTTCGGTGATTTCGTTGAGCATGATGCGCTGAACATTGGGCTGGGACTCTTCCAGATGCCGCTTCAGGTGCCAGGCAATGGCCTCACCCTCGCGGTCGGGGTCCGTTGCCAGGAGGATGCGATCGGCCTTCTTCGCTTCGGCTTTTAGTTGCTTGAGCAAGGCGCCTTTGCCCTTGATGGTTACGTACTGGGGTTCAAAATCGTTTTCCAAGTCGATTCCCAGCTTGCTTTTAGGCAGGTCCATCACATGACCCTTACTGGCGAGCACCTTGAAGCCCGCTCCCAGATACTTCTGGAAAGTCTTGGATTTTGTGGGACTCTCGACAATGAGAAGGGTCTTGGCCATGCAGGCTATCCTCTTAGTGTATGCGAATACCGTCGGTAACGCCGAAATCCCAGGCGTCCCGGTCGAAAATGATCGAAGCCGCTAGGAAACGAATGGACTCCAGATCCACATCGTCACCGGGAAGGTCGGCCGCCCGATGAAGAACCTCTCCGCTTTCCTCGTCCGAGATGAGCCCGAACTGGCGCAAGCGCTCCAGATAGTCCCAGGCCTCGCGGCTGAGGGTCGCAGAACTGACGTCCAGGTCTTTCATGAGCTCCGACTCACCCGATTCGCCCTTCTGGCGACTCAGGGTGTAGCGCAGCGCACGCACAATGTCCTCTCGATCGAATCCAGCATCGGCGAGAAGATCCTGGAGGCTTTCCGCTCCATTATCTCCATCGATGATTTCTTCGTCGGCCCGATCCAGGATGTAGAGCACGATTTCCAGCAGTCGCTTGTGCATGGGGACCGGTTTCCTTTCGGCGGCGGACGGGCAAGCTAGCAGCCTACCCGTGCAAATGCAAGTCACTCAATGTTGGCGCCGTGGCACTTCTTGTACTTCTTCCCGCTGCCGCAGGGGCAGGGATCATTACGTCCCACCTTGTCTTCCGCCTTGACCGGCTGCGACTTAGCCTGCTTAGGCATGGACCCCGAAGCGCTGATGGCCGAGGCCGGCGGCGGGCTTCCCTGCCCGTCGGTAGTTTCCGGCTCTGGAATCTTGGTAAACCCACCCGACTCCTCATGCTGGGTCTCCACCTTGCTCAGATCCTCGCCCTCATAGGCCTTGGGCCTCTGAACGGCCACTTCCATATGGAAGAGCATATTCAGGGCATCCCGATCCACCTGGAGCATGAGATCCTCAAACAGCGAGAAGGCCTCGGACTTGAATTCCACCAGAGGATCCTTCTGCGCATAAGCGCGCAGGCCGATGCCGCTCTTGAGGTTGTCCAGCTCGAGGAGATGCTCCTTCCAACCTTCATCCAGGCTGCGAAGCAGGGCGTAGCGCAGGACCTGTTGAAAGACCTCTCCGGGAAGGGTGGCGGCCTTCTCGGTCAACCTGGCTCGAGCCTTTTCCTGCATGGTATTGCGGAGAAGATCCTTGTCCCAGCTCATGTACTCATTTTCAGCCACGTTAAAATCTGCCAGGAATATGCCTTCCAGTTCAAGGAAGAGCTCCTCGGCAGCCCAGTTTTCCGGGATGTCGCCATCCCTAATCCGGGCGTCCACCATATCGCTGACCACCTGATCCACCTTCTCGTCAGCTTCTTCCGATAGATCGTCCGCATCCAGGTAGTAGCCACGTCGGTCATAAACCACTTCGCGCTGCATGTTCATGACGTCGTCGTATTTGAGCAGGTGCTTTCTCATGTCGAAGTTGTGGGCTTCCACCTTCACCTGTGCCCGTTCGATGGCCTTGGTCACCATGGGGTGGGTGATAACCTCGCCCTCCTCCACGCCCATTCGATCCATCACTTTTCCGATGCGATCTCCACTGAATAGACGCATGAGAGTGTCTTCTAGGCTCAAGAAGAAGAGCGTGCGGCCGGGATCACCCTGACGACCGGAACGGCCTCGTAGCTGGCGATCAATACGCCGACTCTCGTGTCGCTCAGTACCGACGATCTGCAGTCCGCGCTCCCCGGTATCCTCGCTGCCGATGACCAGGGCCGATCCATCCACCACTCCGGGATGCAGTTTGATGTCCGTGCCTCGTCCCGCCATGTTCGTGGCGATGGTCACCGCACCGGGCTGTCCCGCGTTCATGACCACTTCCGCCTCACGCTTGTGCTGCTTGGCGTTGAGCACGTTGTGGACAACGTTTTGGCGAGTGAGAATTCGACTGAGGGTTTCGCTGAATTCCACGGAAACCGTTCCCACCAGAACGGGCAGCTTCATGCGGTGGAGACGCTGGATCTCCTCCACAATGGCGGCCACCTTCTCGCGACGGGTGCGATAAATTCGGTCGTCCGCATCGTCGCGAACAATGTCCCGATTGGTGGGAATGACCATGACCTTCAACTTGTAGATCTCGAAGAACTCGCCTTCCTCGGTGATCGCCGTGCCCGTCATTCCAGATAGCTTGTCGTACATACGGAAGAAGTTCTGCAGTGTCACCGTGGCGTAGGTCTGGGTCTGTCCCTCGATGCGAACGTTTTCCTTGGCTTCGATGGCCTGATGCAATCCATCGGAGTAGCGACGGCCATGCAGCACGCGCCCGGTGAATTCGTCCACAATCTGCACCCGGGCATCCTGCACCACGTACTCCACGTCCTTCTCGAAAAGGCTGTAGGCCTTCATGAGTTGATTCATGATGTGGATGAGATCGCTGCGTTCGGCGAATTCCCGGTGGGCTTCCTCGCGGGCGATAGCGCGGTCCTTGGCGTCAAGGGAGGAATCCTCATCGATTGCCCCAAGCTTCACGGAAAGGTCTGGCAAGACGAAGAGCTGACGATCTTTTTCGCTGAGAGAATCAAGCCCCTTCTCGGTGAGCTCGATGCTGTGGCCTTTTTCATCCAGGGTAAAGAAGAGCACCGAATCAAGCTCGGGCATGCTCTTGTCGCGCATGTTTGCGTTCTCAACCTGGCTGATGAGCTGGGATGTGCCTGACTCCTGCATGAGCCTCAGGAAACGCTTGTTGCGTGGCGCGCCGTGGCGAATCTGCAGCAGCAGTGTGCCCATCTGCCACTCTTCTTTATCGTCTCGCGCCTCGTTTTTGATCAGCTTCTCAGCCTGGGCGGTTAGATCGTTGATGAGTCGTTGCTGGCGCTTGAAAAGGGTTTCCACCAAAGGCTTCAGTTCGAAGAACTTCTCATCCGAACTTGATTGAGCCACAGGCCCCGAAATTATCAGAGGCGTGCGTGCTTCGTCCACGAGCACGCTGTCCACTTCATCGACGATGGCGTAATGAAAGCCACGCTGAACTCGTTGTTCGGCCGAGCCCGCCATGTTGTCGCGAAGGTAGTCGAATCCGAATTCGGAATTGGTGCCGTAGGTGATGTCGCAAAGATAGGCTTCCCGACGCTGAGCGGGGTCGAGGCCCGAAAGGATCACCCCGATAGTGAGTCCGAGATCCTCATAGATGCGCCCCATCCACTTCGAATCTCGCTCAGCCAGGTAATCGTTAACAGTGACCAGGTGGGCGCCTTTGCCCTCTAGGGCATTAAGGTAGAGAGGCAGGGTGGCCACCAGGGTCTTACCCTCACCGGTAGCCATCTCCGCGATATTCCCATGATGCAGGGCCATACCGCCGATGAGCTGAACATCGTAGGGCACCATTTCCCAGGGCTGTTCGTGGCCCATGACTTCCCAACTCGTGCCCGTGGCGCGACGACATGCTTCTTTCACAAGTGCAAAGGCCTCGGGGAGGATATCGTCCAAGGTTTCGCCCTGGGTCAGGCGATCCCTGAATTCCTGAGTTTTACTCGGCAGATCCACATCGCGATAGGTGTCAAAATGCCCGTTGATACGATCCACCATCGGCAGGAACTTCTTCTGTTCCCGCTCCATCTGTGTGCCGAACATTTTCTTGAGGAAATCGAATGCCATGATAACTCCCGACTAATCGCTGATTTTTCTTGGACTTAGGCAGGCCTAAAATAGATGGCCAAGCCTGGGCTGTCAATTCGGGCTGAGGGCGAGCTTGTTTCGCTCAAATGGCGATGGCCGCCCAAAGGATGCCTCCCGCCAGGAGCGGAATGGCCAGATTATCGTCTAGGGGCATGGGCAAGAGCTCCACCACGGTGCCTAAGAATGCCCCCAAAAGAGCCGGTTCCGGACGACGGAATATCAGTAAGCCCACCACCAGATTGGCAAGGAAGCAGCTGGCTGTACCCTCCCAACTCTTACCGAATGCGAACTTGTGCCTTCCCCAGGTCTTACCAATTAGACCCGCCACGCCATCTCCCACGATGAGATAGCCCATGGCCGCCACCGCCACATCCAAAGGGAAGAGTTCAGCCACCAGGAGACAGGCAATGGCCATGTAGGAAGCACCAGTGAGCTCCTTGTCCTCGTGACGTCTGAGGGCAGGGCCGATCATGAGGCGTACATATTCCTTGATGCGTGGGTCGCCCAGGCGGATGAGATCGATGACCAGCATTAGGGCCGCACCCACGTAGAGCAGGGGGCGCCAAACAATGGGATCTAAAAACCAAACGCCTAGCGGAATAATGATGGCGCTACCGTGGATTCCCTTGCGAAAGAACTCTCCGTACTTCACGGACCTCCCTCGGGGATCTTCAATCTCTCCTCGACCACCAGGGTCTTTTTAGACGAATAGGTGGGACGTGCGCGAATGATGATTTCACTAGCGCCTTCGACACGCTGATCCTTGAGGATCCATTGTCTTACATTGCCGTTGCCACGTCTTCGTTCGCTTCGAAGTTCGACTTCTTGTCCATCGATCACCGAGTACAGGCTTACAAGGCTGGCCTCGCTGAGAAAGAACTGGAGCATCAGCGCTTGGTCCCCACTTCGATGCTTTTCCCAATCAAGACGGGGATGGAAAATATCGGTACCAGTCCAGAGATAGGCTCCACCCTTTTCCTCGACGACGAAAAGTTGACCATAGCGACGCCAAAGGGCCAAGCCTCGAGGGTGCTTCAGAGAAACTGGATCCTCATCCAGTGTGTCCATCACCACAAGTGTGTGAAGCTTTTTGTCGAGCTTAACCAGTTTGCCGCTGAGGGAATCGGCCAGGACGATATTGCCGTAGAGATCGCTGACGGGATAGATGAACTTACCTTCCTGCCCCAAAATGTCCTTCACTTCGCGGCGTGCCTGCAGCGCCCCATTCTCATCGAATAGATTGATACGTCGACCATCATGATCCACCACGAGTAGACCGAATCGGCCGCTACGACTCCAATCATCGCCCGGTACGATCAAGGTGATGCCCCGCGGCTTTTCCAGATCTTCCACCTGAAGAGGCCATTGCTCCGGATTTTCCCCCTGTGGACCGAAGCGGAGTATCCTGTTCCCGCTATAATCTGTTGCCCAAAAATGGCCGCCGCCCCAATCGAGATCGGTGGGGATAAAGTTGCTTTCAACCTTGTCGACCACGAATATCCATTTCAGCCCTGCGCCGTTCATATGCAGGAAAACCACACGTCGATTGCCTGCGTCGGCCACGGCCACGTGGCCGTCTGTGTTGGCGGCGATACCCAGAGGATTTTGAAAACGATTCTTCCCCTCGCCTCGCTTGCCAAACGTTGTCACCTCGAATCGAGATGGGTTGTAAACGATCTGCCCTTTCCCGGAATTCACGCCGAAGAGAGTTAACCAGACATCGTCCTTCTTGTCGTCGGGATCATCCTGGCTCTTGAGTTTCACAGCGGCTAAACCCTGAGGATTATCGTAACTGGCCGTGAAACCCAGGAAGAGTTTCATTTCCCAATCGCCTATTCGATCGAATCCAAGGGTATGACTACCCGGCGGGTAGACGTAAGTGGTTTCGCGTGCCTGAGCGAGGGTGGCCAGGAGCATTAAGATTGGTAAGAGCCGGCGGAACACTTTATTCCCACTCGATTGTGGCGGGCGGCTTTGAACTGACATCATAGACCACTCGATTAATGCCTCGCACCGTACCAATAATACGGTTGCTCACGCGCTCAAGTAGATCGGCGGGAAGCCTTGTCCAATCTGCTGTCATTCCGTCGGTGGAGTTCACGGCGCGCAGGGCCACAACATCTTCATAGGTCCGTTGATCACCCATAACCCCCACCGATTGCACAGGAAGCAAAACGGTGAGGGCTTGCCAAGATTTTTCATACCAGCCACTGGAGTGAAGCTCAGCGATGAAAATAGAATCTGCTTCCTGAAGTACACGCACGCGTTCAGCCGTAACTTCCCCGAGAATGCGAACGCCCAAGCCTGGACCCGGGAAAGGATGCCTTTGAACGAAATGCTCGGGAAGGCCTAGAGCTTTTCCAACTTCGCGCACTTCATCTTTGAAGAGTTCGCGCAGGGGTTCGACTAATTCGAACTTCATATCCTCGGGAAGTCCGCCTACGTTGTGATGGCTTTTGATGGTGGCGCTGGGCCCCTTCACCGAGAGAGATTCGATAACGTCTGGGTAGAGAGTCCCCTGAGCAAGAAAGTCGAGCTCGCCCAAGTCTCGAGCCGTTTTTTCGAAAACGCGGATAAAGGTTTCGCCGATGATCTTTCGTTTTTGCTCAGGATCCCTCACACCCTCCAAATTGTCGATGAATCGACCGGATGCGTCGACATGATGAAAGCGCACTTTGAAGTAGTCGCGAAAGAGAGCTTCCACCTCCGCGGGCTCGCCTTTGCGAAGAAGCCCATTATTTACAAAAACGCATTCGACCTGTTCACCCAAAGCCCGATCAAGGAGTGCGGCGACTACGGTGGAGTCAACGCCACCACTCACCGCGCAAAGCACCCGACCCTTTCCCACTTGTTTACGGATAGCTTCCACGGCGAGATCGATGAAGTGTTCACGCGTCCAAAGTTGTTCGGCTCTGCAAACATTTAAGACGAAATTGCGAAGCATAGACTTGCCATGCTCGCTGTGATGCACCTCCGGATGAAACTGCAGCGCGTAAATGTTTTGCTCGTGGTTTTCGAATCCACAGACCGGGCTGCCCTCGCTATGCGCGATGGATCTAATTCCTATAGGCAGATCATGCATGGAATCGCCATGACTCATCCAAACAGATTGACCAGCTTCGAGCCCTGCGAAAAGTGGACTGTCGGTTTCGCAATGCACCTTGGCCAATCCGTATTCGCGTAGGGAAGTCTGGTCAATGGGCGCACCCAGCTCTCTTCCGAGTAAGTGCATCCCGTAGCAAATGCCGAGTACGGGCACTCCTAGCTTGAGCGCCGCTTTATTAAGTTCGGGTGCACCCTCTTCGTAAACGCTGGACGGGCCACCCGAGAGAATGATTCCAACGGGATTTTCCGCACGGATTTCGTCTTCACTCGCATCGAAGGGCAGAATGACACTAAAAACCTCGAGTTCACGAATGCGCCGTGCGATAAGCTGTGTGTATTGGCTACCGTAGTCGAGAACGACAATGGACTGGGCTTCGTGACTCATAGACTTCCTTGTATCTAATGTCGAAAGTGACGTCGGCCGGTTATCAAAACACCAATGCCCAATTCCTCTGCACGAGCCAAGACTTCCCCGTCGCGAATGGATCCGCCGGGCTGCACCACCCACTTCACTCCGGCTTCAGCCAATATTTCAAGACCATCGGCGAAGGGGAAGAAGGCATCGGAGGCTGCAAGGGAGCCTTGGATTTCGTGACCATGTTCCCGAGCCTTGGATACCGCAATTTTGCAGGAGTCCACACGACTCATCTGTCCTGCACCAGCAGCGAGTAGCTTGTCGCCGCTCCACAGCAAAATAGCATTGCTCTTCACGTGCTTGACCACGCGCCAGGCTCGTTCAAGTTCCTTCATGATTTCAGGAGATGGCTTTGGCCCCGCGCCCAATTGCCAATCGGATGATGGCGTGAAGTGTCGATCTTCTTCCTGGCGAAGCAGCATGGGCCCCACACTGCGAAGTCGCTCTTCAGCATGCCAGGCCTTGGGATCGGGAAGAGACAGGACACGCAAATTTTTCTTCTTGGAGAAACGAGTGAGGGCAGCCTGGTCATATTCAGGCGCAATGAGCACCTCGAAAAATTTGTCGGCCAGGAATTCGGCGGATTTCTCGTCAACCTTGTGGCTCAGAGCTATCACCGAACCGAAGGCGCTCACGGGATCGCTGGACCAAGCTCGTTCCAATGCTTCCGAGCTATTTTTTCCGAAACCAACCCCACAGGGGTTGCTGTGTTTGATCACAGCTGCGGCGGGGCCTTGCAATTCCATTATCACGTCCAGTGCGCCGCCGAGATCCAAAATGTTGTTGTAGGAAAGCTCCTTGCCCTGATGCGGATGGAAGGGCAATTCCTTCGCTCGCCACGCATGCAACCATCCTTTTTGATGGGGATTCTCCCCGTAGCGAAGTGATTGCAATTCCTCTCCGAATTCACCACCGCCTTGTCCCAACCAATCGGCAATGGCCAAATCGTAGTCGCGGGTATGGGCGAATGCCGTTGAAGCCCATTCCCTGCGCTTCGCGGCCCCGGGATCGCCGCTTCCAGCCTGACAGGCGCGAATGAAATCATCATAATCTTCTGTTCGGCAGAGAACGCTCACCCGGCGATGATTCTTCGCAGAAGCTCGAATCAGGCTGGGTCCACCGATATCGATGGCCTCAATAATCTCTTCGAAACTACATGAAGTGTCGGAGGCAGCCTCTTGAAAACGATAGAGGTTACAGACAACCAGATCAATGAGCGGAAAGTCCATTTTGCTGAGATCATCCCCGTGCAGTTCGGGATCGGCCAAGATGCCGCCGAACACTTTTGGGTGCAGTGTTTTTACACGGCCGCCCAAAGCTTCGGGGCTACCCGTCCAGGCGGCCAATTCGATGACCGGCAACCCGGCTTCTTCGAGATATCTTCGCGTGCCGCCACTGGCAATAAGCTCGACGCCTTCGTCGACGAGAAACTTGGCCAGGGTGGACAAATTAGACTTGTCCGTAACGCTGAGCAGTGCCCTGCGGATCTTCATTAAACCTCCACACTTCCCGGGAAGAGTTTTTCGAGGATTTCCTCGTAGCGAGCATAGATACGCTGGCGCAAATCCTGTGGCAGATGTGGCGGCTTACTTTCACGATCCCAGCCTTGTTCATCGAGCCAATTGCGAAGAATCTGCTTGTCGAAAGAGGCGGGAGATTTTCCGGGTTCCCAGCTACCGGCTTCCCAGAAACGGGAGCTGTCTGGAGTGAGCACCTCGTCGATGAGCATGAGTTTGCCCTCATAGATGCCGAACTCGAATTTTGTATCGGCGATGATAATGCCTTGTTTTCGTGCGTGAGCTTCGCCCGCCTCGTAGATGCGACGACTGATATTGGCCAGGGCCTCAAACCACTTGTCCCCCACTATTTTTGCCGCGGTCTCGTGATCCACGTTCATGTCGTGGCCTTCGTCCTCTTTGGTCGCGGGCGTGAAAATGGGCTCGGGAAGCTTATCGGCATCGCGAAGGCCTTCCGGCAAGGCGATACCGCAGACCTTGCCGCTGGCATTGTAATCTTTTAGACCCGATCCCGTGAGATATCCACGGATCACGCACTCAATATCGAAGCGCTCGGTTTTGTGCACGAGCATGCTGCGTTTTCCCAACTCCGGACGATTGAATGGTTCGGGGAAATCCTGCCAGTCGTCGCTGATCAGATGATGGGCCACCAGTCCTTCCAGCAACTTGAACCACTTCACGGAAATCTGCGTGAGCATTTCGCCCTTGCCCTCGACCGCTTCGTGCATGATGTGGTCATAAGCGCTGATGCGATCGGTGGCGACGATGAGCAGCTTGTCGCCCAGATCAAAGAGGTCGCGGACCTTGCCGCAGTAATCGGGTTTGAGACCCAGGTCTTCGCTTCGCAGCAGAGTGCTTCGCGTCATGGGGATTCCTTTCGGTTGGCGAAAACGATGCGGCGGCCCTGGCGGCTCCAAGATTCATTGAAAAGCCTGGCCAGTGCCTCGGGATAGATCTGATGCTCTTGCTCGAGAATTCTTGCGGCGAGATCCTGGGGGCGATCTTCGTCCAAAACGGGTACAGCACGCTGAGCCACGATGGGACCTGTATCCACCCCTGCGTCCACGAAATGAACTGTGCAACCGGCCACCTTGGATCCGTATTCAAGGGCTTGCGATTGGGAATCCAATCCGGGAAA
>JACNKJ010000188.1 GCA_014382085.1 bacterium | reverse complement strand
CTATTCCCTGGTTCACGACGACCTGCCCTCAATGGATGATGACGATTTTCGTCGCGGAAAACCCAGTTGCCACATGGTTTTTGGCGAGGCTATGGCGATTCTGGCCGGTGACGCGCTTCAAGCCCTAGCCTTCGAACCATTGGCCATGGCTCTGTCGGAGACGGGAATGGCTGAAGGGCGCAAGGTCGATCTCATTCGCCGTTTCGCGGTCACCGCCGGCCCATCCCAATTGGTAGGCGGACAGGCCGCGGATCTGGAACCCCGACTAGTGGATGATCCGGGTGAAGAACTTGTTTGGATACACGAACGAAAAACGGCGGCCCTCTTTCGCCACTGCCTGCGCCTGGGCGGCACACTCGGTGGGTTGGATGATGAATTTTTGGAGCGCCTTGACACAGCCGCCTGGCATCTGGGGCTGGCCTTTCAAGCCACCGATGACGTTTTGGACCGCAGCGCGGAATTGGAAGATCTCGGCAAGACCCCCGGCAAAGATCAGGCCTTGGGCAAGTTGACCTTCGCCGAACTACACGGAGAGGCCCGTGCCCGCGAGTTGGCCGAGGAGCACTTATCCCAGGCCAGGGAATTGCTTCCCGAAGGCTCCCTGGCGGATCTGGCCATCCGTCTGGTGAGGAGACACCGCTGATGATGGTCTTTCCCATTCTGGGTGCAGGCGTTGCGGGTCAGGTGCTCAAAAGCCTGATACACGCCATTCGAAGGCGAAAGCGATCCCTCAGTCTATTCGCAGACTTGGAGAGCTTTCCGAATTTCCACGCCGTCATCGCAGGAAGTTTGAGCTTCCAGGTGGGCGAGGCCAGCGGCTTCGGTAGTGTCGAGTTCGCCGTAGCCCTCAGTTTGACCCTCGTCCTGCTTTATGACACTGCCGGGGTGAAAAGAGCCGCTGGAGAGCAGGCCTGGTTGCTCAATCGACTTCTGGAAGTGAGGGCTGGAACCAAGCCCCTCCTTGAAATCCCCAGTCAATCCACGGTCAGGACCTGGGGAGCGGCCCTATTCGGCCTGCTCATGGGTTGGGGGCTGGAAAGGGCTTGGCTTGCCCTTGGCCTTGGCTCTTGGTAGATTTTCTGTCGGAGGAAAACATTGATTCTGGAAAAGATACATAGCCCCAAGGATGTTGGAGTCCTGGACCCGGCATCGCTTCCGGAATTGGCCGCGGAAATCCGTCAGGAGATCCTCAAGGTCTGCGCCGCCAATGGTGGGCATTTGGCCGCCAGTCTGGGTACGGTGGAAATCGCGGTGGCGCTGCACCACATCTTCCCCGAAGAAGACACGCGCATGATCTGGGACACAGGCCATCAAGCCTATGCCCACAAACTCCTTACAGGCCGTTTGGAACACTTCCACACCCTCCGCACTAAGGGCGGCATTAGTGGCTTCCTGAAACGCTCTGAGAGCCCCTATGATCATTTCGGCGCGGGCCACGCCTGCACGGCGCTCAGCGCATCAGTGGGCTTTTCGGCTGCCGCCAGGTTGGAGGGCCGAGACAGCCACACCATTGCCATTATGGGAGACGGAGCGGCTACTGGCGGATTGGTCTACGAGGCCATCAACAATGCCAAGGCCCATGGCGGCAAGCTGCTCGTGATTCTGAACGATAACGAGATGAGCATATCGCCCAATGTAGGAGCCATCACAAGGGTGCTAACTCGACTCACCTCCACACGCACTTTCCTCGGCATGGAAAGCGCATCCTGGAAAATATTGGGGCGGGTTCCGCGCATTGGCGGAGCGCTTCGAAGTCTTGCCCGCCGCGCCAAGCACGGGCTCAAGCACATGATTCTGCCCAGCAATTTCTTCGAGGATTTTGGATTCAAGTACTTCGGACCCATCGATGGCCATGATCTAAAATCCATGGTTCGAACTCTCGGTCAGCTTAAGCGCATCGATGAGCCCGTGGTTCTGCACGTGCTCACGAGCAAGGGCCGCGGCTATGAGATCGCGGAAAAGGATCCCACCAAGTACCATGGCTTTGCGCCCTTCGATCCGCTCACCGGAGAGAAAACTTCATCGGGTTCCTCACCCTTGAGTTATACGGAAGCCTTTGGCGCCGCCTTGGTTGAACTGGCGGATAGGGATGATCGCATCGTCGGAATCACGGCGGCCATGGCGCCTGGCACAGGGCTCGCGGAGTTCAGCCGCCGTTATCCTGAGCGTTACTTCGACGTAGGAATTGCCGAACCGCATGCCGTGACATTTGCTGCGGGTCTCGCCGCGGAAGGGCTTCGCCCGGTGGTGGCCATTTATTCAACCTTCCTGCAGCGCGCCTTCGACATGCTCGTCCACGATGTGGCGCTTCAGAAACTCCCTGTGATCTTCGCCTTGGATCGAGCTGGCCTGGTGGGTGAGGACGGTCCCACCCATCATGGGGTTCTGGATCTGGGCTATCTGCGCATGGTGCCGGGCATGGTCGTGATGGCACCCTCGGACGAGAACGAACTTCGCCGTATGATGGCCACGGCTCTCAAATACGAAGCGGGCCCATGTTCCATTCGCTACCCACGCGGCGCGGGACTCGGTCTTGAAGAAGTTTGCGAGATGGAACCTCTGGAAATCGGCCGCTCCCGCATCGTGAGGCAAGGCGATGGGCCCGTGATCTGGGCCATCGGGTCCATGTTGAAGCCCTCTTTGGAAGCTGCGGATCTCCTAGCCCTTGAAGGTTTCGATACCAAGGTGGTGGATGCTCGTTTTGCCGCGCCATTGGATGAGGAAGCATTGCGACAGGATGCCACATCCGCACCACTGATCGTGACTGTGGAAGAGAACAATCCGGTGGGGGGCTTTGGAGAAGGTGTGGCCAGCTTCCTGCGTGCCGGGAACTACGATCGACTACGCCAACTAACCTTGTCACTGCCGCCGGATTTCGTGGGACAAGGATCGCGCGGAGAACTGCTTCGAGAAATCGGTCTCGATGCCGAGGGAATTGCCGCAAGCGTCCGAACCGCTCTCGGTGCTTGTGAGTTTCTAGCCAAAGGCCGGACCGGGAGGACGGCATGAACAGTATCCGCCGCGTGGGTCTTTTTGCCAATGTTGAGATCCCCGGTATGGACGAGGCGGTGCGTGCGGCACTGGCCATTTTAGAAGCCCATGGAGTCGAACCTCATCTTGAAAAGGAATTGGCCGAATTTCTGCAATCCGATCTTCCTTCGGGAGCGCGCGAAGAGCTGGGCGACCGTCTGGACATGATCCTGGTTTTTGGTGGAGACGGAACCTTCCTTCGTGCCGCTCGGCAACTTCGCGGAGGCAAGGCCCCGCTGCTCGGCATCAACATGGGAAGCCTGGGGTTTCTTACCGTTCTCAAACTCAATGGAATGTCGGAATTGCTTCCCCGGGTCCTTGAAGGCGACTATCGCATTCAGAAACGCATGATGCTTCGAGCCCGGCACCTGAGAAACGACGAAGAACTCGGTTGCTTTCGCGCTCTCAACGACGCTGTCATACATATGAGTCCGGGTAATCGCCTTGTGGAATTCAAGCTTTCCCTCTCCGGCCAACCTCTGGGACAATTTCGCGCTGACGGATTGATCATTTCAACTCCCACCGGATCCACAGCCTATTCCATGTCAGCAGGAGGTCCTGTAGTCTATCCCGGTATGGATGCCCTGCTGGCCACGCCCATCTGTCCTCACTCCTTTTCGCTGAGGCCGGTTGTGGTGGGAGGGGGCAAGCAATTCGAAATACTTATCGGCGAGCGCAGCGGCATGGCAGCGCTTTCCATGGATGGGCAGGACAGCGCCGAAGTCCTTCCTGGGGATAAGTTGGAGATCAGACAGTCTCGCAAAGTGATCCCCCTTCTCCTTCCTCCTGGAATCCGCTTCACCACCTTGCTTCAGCAGAAACTGGGCTGGGCAAAACAAGGGGAGGAAGAGGTTCCTTGATCGTCCATCTGCGCATTCGGGATCTCATCGTTGTCAAAGAGGCCAGCTTGGAGCTGGCCTCTGGTCTCAACGTGCTCACCGGCAGCACGGGATCCGGCAAGAGCGTGCTCCTGGCGGCCCTCTCTCTCCTGGCTGGTGAGAGAGCCCGAGCCGATTGGATTCGTAGCGGGGCCGAGCGAGCTTCGGTGGAAGCCCTGTTGGAATTCGATGAGTCGCGAAGCATCGCTTTGTCCGAAGAAGGTTTCCAACTGGAAGATGACCAGTTGTCCCTGCGTCGAGAAATTCGTCAAGATGGGAAGGGCCGAGCTTTCATCGACGGCGCTCCGGCCAGTGTAGCCGAGATGCGCCGTCTTGGTGCACTTCTTTTCGAGCGCCAGGATCAACACGAGCAGATACGATTGCTGGATCCATCCTATCAGCTAAATCTCCTAGATACCTTTGGCGGCCTTGAAACGCTGCGCGCTGATTACCAATTGAAATTGGAGGAGCATCGACAGATTCGGAAGGCACATGCGGACAAGGCGAAGCGCTTAGCTCGATTGGAACAGGAAGAGGAGTATCTGAGATTCCAGTTGGAAGAGATTGAGGGCATTGCCCCCCAGCCCGGTGAAATCGAAGAGCTCACCGATCGCGAGCGACGCCTACGCAATGCTTCAAAAATAGTGCAACAAACGGAAAAGGCTCTCGAGCTTGTCGACGACTCACCAGAGGCAATTCGTTCTCAGCTCATCAAACTCGACAAGACTCTGGAGAAATTGAAGAGTCTGGGAGTGGAGCTTGAGGACGCCGGCCTGGACACGACACTTCTCAATCTCGAAGAACTCGCAGAATCTCTACGGGTGCGAAACCAGGATCTTTCATCCGAAGCGCTTCAGGGTGAGAACATCAGTGAACGCCTCAATCGACTTCACACACTTGAACGCAAGCACAATAGAAAACTCGATGAACTGCTCCTCTGGATCGAGGAGATTCGCAAAGATCTCGATGAGATGGAAATCCTCCGAAGCGAGCTTCTCATTCTCGCCAAAGAGGAAAAAGCCTCTGCCCTTGAGCTCGGGAAACACGCGAAGACCTTATCCGATGCCCGCCAAGGTAGCGGGAAAAAATTGGGACCCGCGTGGCAGGATCGCCTTGTCTCTCTGGGTTTGAATGCCACAACACTGCGAATTGAAGTCACACCGCGGGAAGATGAAGAGGGTTGGATCCAAATCGAAGATCGCAACTATGCCGCTGGTTCTCAAGGTATGGATGCCGTGCGAGTCATCGTTCGTACCAATCCTGATTCACGGGAAGGCACTTTGCGTGAGATTCCCAGCGGCGGTGAGCTTTCGCGAATTGCCTTGGCTTGTCGTCTCCTTCCCGGCAGTCAGGAAGGGCCACCTGTTCTGGTGCTCGATGAGGTGGATGCGGGTCTGGGCGCTGATATCGCGCCTGTTTTGGCTACCCAACTTCTCAAGCTATCAGAGAGCAAGCAATTGCTTTTGGTGACTCATCAGCCGGTCTTGGCCGCTGCGGCTGGACGTCAGTTCAACGTGGATAAACGCATTTGCGCCGGAGAAACCCAGGTTGAGGTGCAGCGTCTTGAAGCCGGAGAGCGACTGGCGGAGATCATCCGCATGTTGGGCGGCGAAAGCGAGGATCGCCAGGTTCGTGAGCATGCCGAATTCCTTTTGGCCCGCGCGGGATCGAGTTCCTGATGAAATTGCGTCTGGTGGACTGTCAGGATTCCTTCACATGGAATCTCGTAGATCTCTTCACCGGGCAAGGTGTAGCGGTGGAAGTGCTGGAAGCGAATTCCTCCTTGAACACCCTGCTCGCCCCCGGACCCGACGCATGGATTCTCTCTCCAGGTCCGGGCCGCCCCCATGACTGGCCGAATCTCGAACTGCTCATCGAAAAACTGCCTTCCGAGTTTCCTATCCTGGGTGTTTGCCTTGGCCATCAGGCTCTCGGCGAGTATTACGGCGCTTGTTTGAGGAAGGAATCGCCGATTCACGGGGAGAGCGTTTCCATTCAAAATGCCGAGGGGCGATTTTTCAAAAATATGGAATCGAATTTTGAGGCTATGCGCTACAACAGCCTGGGATTGGATCCGAATTGTCGCCCAGAGCTTCTAACTTGGACTGCCCTGGGAGCAGGAGGCGAGGTCATGGCTTTGGAGCATCGAAGCCTGCCGCGATTCGGCCTGCAGTTTCATCCCGATTCAATTCTCAGCCCTCAGGGCTCACTGATGGCCACAAGATTCCTGGAAATCGTTCGGGGAATTAAGGCTGGAAATGGCAGCCTGCTTGGCCTAGATTCTGAAACGATACGCGCCCATAGCTCAGCTGGATAGAGCGCATGCCTCCGGAGCATGAGGTCGCAGGTTCGAATCCTGCTGGGCGTACCTATGATGAAGTTTCTCCTACTCCTCCTCGCCGGTGTTGCTGGTTGGCGTTTCCTTCTTCGCCCATGGTTTGTGGGGCGAGAAAGAAATGAGGTTCCGGACGATCCCCGTTTCCGTGGGGAGCAAGTCCAGGATGCCGACTTTGAAGTACTCGATGACCAAGCCGAGGGCGAATCCAAGGATAAGGGATCATGAGGCAGCGTAGGCCTTGGCCACGACGCTTCAATTTTGAGGCTCCCTACAATCGCAAAGAAGCCATGGGGGCCTTGGTGGCCCAGGGAGTCATCCAGCTTTTTCTTCTGATCGCCCTGATAATCCTGCTCGTGGTTTCCCTGCGATTGATGGCCTCTCCGGCCTTTGAGAATCTCCGTTTTTGGGCTCGGATCTTGCCCATCGTCATCGCTCTCATCACCCTGCTTCTGCTTCGTCGATTCTTCCTTTTCTTCCGGGCCTTCCTGGAGGAGTACAGGGCCTCTGAAGAGGCGCAAGACGAAGATTGAGTATGCATTAGGGGATATCCAAATGAATCATAGTGAAGTGCTGCGTGAAAAGATTGCCGCCCGACAGGCCACCTGTGCCGTGGTGGGATTGGGATATGTGGGTCTGCCCCTGGCGGTTGAGCTGGCCGAGGCTGGTTTCAAGGTACTGGGATTCGACGTGAGCGAGGAGAAAGTGGCCCAGCTCATGGCCGGAGTAAGCTATATCCAGGATGTTCCCACGGAAAGAATGGCACCCTTGGTAGAAAAGGGTATGCTTTCCGCCTTCAGCGATTTCGAGAATATTGCCCAGGCCGACACCATCAACATCGCGGTGCCCACTCCCCTGGGAAAGACTCGCGATCCGGACATCTCCTACATCGTTTCGGCCGCCGAGCAGATCGCCCGGTACATGAGTCCGGGAACACTGGTAATCTTGGAGAGCACCACCTATCCGGGAACCACAGATGAAGTGATTTTGCCTCTTCTGGAAGAAGGTGGGCGACGCATCGGCGAGGATTTTTTCCTGGCCTTCAGCCCCGAGCGGGTGGATCCAGGCAACCCCACCTACAACACCAAGAACATCCCCAAAGTGGTGGGGGGCATTACGCCGAATTGCACGGAGATTGCGGCGGCCCTATATGGTTCCGCGCTTGAGAATGTAGTGCCTGTTTCTTCCAGCCGTGTGGCCGAAACGGTGAAGTTGCTCGAGAACACCTTCCGCGCGGTGAACATCGGCCTGGTAAACGAGATCGCCCTCATCTGCAGCCGCATGAACATCAACGTTTGGGAAGTGATCGACGCGGCGGCTACCAAGCCTTTTGGTTTTATGCCCTTCTATCCTGGCCCTGGCTTGGGCGGTCACTGTATTCCCATCGATCCCTTCTATCTCAGCTGGAAGGCCCGTCTGCACGGTTTCGAAGCTCGCTTCATCGAACTGGCCGGCGAGATCAACGGTCATATGCCCGACCATGTGGTGGATCGATGCTCGGAAGCTCTCAATTCCCAGAGGAAATCGATCAACGGGTCGAAGGTCCTGGTGCTGGGTATCGCCTACAAAAACAACATCGACGATTATCGCGAAAGCCCGGCACTGGATATCATCAAGCTGCTCCAGGCCAAGGGTGCCGACGTCTGTTTCCATGACAATTGGATCCCGGGGGAGATTCCCGAGATCATCGAGGTGCCGCGTTGCGGCCTGGACGCTTCCGCTTTGGAACAGGTGGATCTGGGAGTGGTGGTTACCGCTCACGACGACGTGGACTACAGTAATCTTCTAAAGATTTTGCCACTCATCGTCGACACGCGAAATGCATACAAGGGAATCGAATCTCCCAAGATCTTCTCACTTTAGGAGCCGATATGGCGCGAGTACTCATTAGCGGCGGCGCGGGATTCATAGGAAGCCACCTTGCGGAGGCTCTCGTTGCCCAGGGCGACGATGTCACTGTATTCGACAATTTATCAACGGGATATGAGCATAATCTCGAGTCTATTCGAGGAAAGGTCAAATTCATCAAGGGTGATCTACGTCGTCCTGATGAAATTGCCGCAGCGGTAGACGGGCAGGATTACGTGCTTCATGAAGCGGCTCTGGCCTCGGTGCCGCGCTCGGTGGCCGATCCGGTGGGATGTCATGACAATAATGCCAACGGCACTCTGAATCTGCTTGTTGCCGCCAGAGACGCAGGTGTGAAGCGCGTGGTCTATGCAGGCAGCAGTTCCGCCTATGGTGACAGCGAGATCACTCCCAAACATGAAGAGATCACACCCCAGCCGCTTTCGCCCTATGCGGTAGCCAAATTGGTGGGTGAGCACTACTGCCGCGCTTTCTGGGAAGTCTACGGACTGGAAACCTTGACCATCCGCTACTTCAACGTTTTCGGAGAACGTCAGGATCCGGATTCACCCTATGCGGCGGTCCTACCCATTTTCTTAGCTCATCTGCTCAGAGGTGAAGCACCCGTCATCGACGGCGATGGTAGTCACACAAGAGATTTCACTTACGTGGCCAATGTGGTCGCGGGGAATCTGAAGGCATTGGCGGCTCCGAAAACTCAAGGTCAGACCGTCAACGTGGCCTGCGGTGGATCCTATTCGGTGCTCTATCTCTACGAACAGATTCGGAAAACTCTGGGTCTTGATATCGAACCCAAGTTCGGCCCCAAGCGTCCCGGTGATGTACCGCATTCCAGTGCAAACATCGACAGGGCCCGCGAGCTGATCGGTTACGAGCCGGTCATGACTTTCGAGGACGGGCTGGCGCGCACCATTCAGTGGTACCAAAAATCACTGGCTGCCATTTAGGGAGGGAAAGTGCAGGACGTCATACTGGTCATCGACAACCAGGAGTCGATCCAGCGCCTTCTTGAGAACAGTCTCGGTTCAAAGCGGCGCCAGGTCATTGCCAGCGAATATCCAGAGGATCTGCAAACCAGCCTTCAGATGGCCGATCCCAGTCTTCTCATCTTGGATATCACCGGCCGCGAAAATCAACTGGATGCCACATTGGAGCTTCTTTTTAAGGTGGATTCGCGACTTCCTGTAATCCTGCTTTCCACCGTCGCTGAACTTGATCTGGGCATGCGAGCCATGAAGGCCGGCGTTCGTGACTTTATATCAAAGCCCATCTCTCTTGAAAAACTCCTAGCTTCCGTAGAAGCGATTCTCGATGACAATCGCTCGGAAACCGAATTGCTCGAGCAACATCGGAAGTTCAAGACCGGAAGCGGCCTGAGTTTCTATAAGTTGCAAAGCCAGGCGATGACAGAGGTCTACGAGCAGTCCGCACAGGTGGCCATGAGTCGAGACACCACGGTGCTCATTACCGGCGAAAGCGGAACGGGAAAAGAGATCATCGCCCGGCTCATTCACGACCTGAGCCCTCGTCGCGATAAGCCCTTCCTGGAACTCAATTGTGCATCCATCCCCTCGGAACTCCTCGAGAATGAACTTTTCGGCCATGAGGCAGGGGCCTTCACAGACGCCCGAGAGGCCAAGATGGGTTTGGTGGAGGCGGCCAAAGGCGGCACCCTTTTTCTGGATGAAATCGGTGAGATGAGCCTGGCTCTACAGGTGAAACTCCTGCGATTCCTGGAAAACAAAATATTCCGCCGGGTGGGCGGCACTAAAGATGTGCAGGTGGACGTTCGCATCGTCTCGGCCACCAATCAGGATCTCCATGAGCAGGTGGCCCATAAACGCTTCCGCGCAGATTTATTCTATAGGCTCAACGTGGTGCCTATCCGGCTGCTTCCTCTACGGGAGCGACGGGAGGACATCCTTCCCTTGATACAATTCTTCGGAAAAGACTACGTTGGACGCTTCAATCGTCGTAGTATGGATTTGAATGAGGAAGCCAGACGCATCCTCATGGAGTATGATTGGCCGGGCAACGTGCGTGAGCTCAAGAACCTTGTAGAGCGAATGGTACTCATGGACACGGGCGATCAAATCGGCCCGACATCCCTGAGGATGGCCCTGGGTCAAAACCTTGCTCTGAGCAGCGAGTCGCCGGGCGAGCGCATTCGTCGAATCATGGAGGAGCCGTTGCCCGAGAACGGCGTGGATCTGGAGGAGATCGTAAAATCCCTGGAAGTG
>JACNKJ010000136.1 GCA_014382085.1 bacterium | reverse complement strand
GGGCCACCTCTCCATTATGGACGGTGTACTGCAGCGGCTTGTCCTTGGGAAGACGCGGCTCGTAGCTCTTCGCCACGAAGGGCTGATTACCCTGAAAGGTGACCACATCGTAGAAATGCCCGCGCATGGGCGGAATGAAACGCTCCTCGTCCTCCGCATAGAGATAGGCGATGAGAAAGCCCTTAGTGTAGGCCAAAGACTCCAGCGCGTCGCCCGGTGCCAGGGCGGGAATGCCCAGCACCTTCATTCGAGCGCCCCAGTAGATCATGCTAGCGGGGGCAGTGGTGTCGACCAGGGCGGCGGGATCCACGTCCACAAAGGTGGAATCGGCCCGATGGATGCGAACCCCCAGCACCTGCACGTCGTTGGATGTGGGATCGTAGTCGAAGCGCAAGGCTCGCAGGGCTCTGGCTCCGCCCGGCTCGAGCACCTTGATCAGACGATGCTCGTAGCGATGGGAGAGGCCGCTGTCCTCCACCTCGACCACGCTTCGATCGAAGAGGATCAGCTGATCTGCACCCTCGTAGGCTGCGTCGTCGGCGCTCGTGATTAATACGCGTGCTTCGTCGGGATCGAGCAACTGGGGTTCGGCGATGGCGCCGACCGCCATGAGCAGCGCCACAAAAATGATCCTCGCTCGGGGCATGGGGCCTCCTCGCTGGAATGTCAGAATGATGAGCCAGGGTATCCGAGCTAGGGCCGGGAGTCTAGGGGGTTTGGGACTAGAGTCGCCAGTCACGAGTCCCCAGTCTCCGGCCAGATGCCGACCTAGATTTCGCGCTTGGGCTCTTGCTGGGGACTGGCGGCTGACGACTGGTAGCCCCTTGCCACATTCTCTGCCTTGAGACTGTCCCTACATGTGGTTACACTGCCGGGGATCAATCCTGAGAGGAATTCATGAACAAGAAATTACTCCTGCTTGCACCGGCCCTTCTTCTGCTCGCCGGTTGCGCGGGTGACAATGCCGAAACCGATAATGAGATCACATGGCAGGCCTTCGCCGTGAGTCGCCAGGACATCGTGGTGACCGTAAGTGCTACGGGTATGCTTGAGCCGCTGCGTTCGGTGGAAATCAAGAGCAAGGCCTCCGGCGAGATTCTCGACATGCCCATTGAACTGGGTGACAAGATTCGCGAGGGCCAACTGCTCGTTCGCGTGGAGCCACGCAATGTGCGCAATGATCACGCCCAAGCTGAGGCCGGCCTGGTGGTGGCGAAAACTCGCCTGAGTATCGCCGAGAAACAGAGGGCGCGCAGTCAGACTCTTTACGACGAGGGCTATCTTTCCGAGGAAGCGCTGGAGTCGAGTCTGCTGGAGCACGCCAATGCTATCAGCGCCGAGGTTTCCGCGCGGACAACCCTGGACAATGCCGAAGAGCGCTTGGAAGACACCGAAATTCTCGCGCCCATGCACGGAACGGTCATCGTGAAAGACGTGGAAAAGGGTCAGATCATTTCCAGTGCCACCAGTCAGGTGACCGGCGGCACGACCTTGCTTACCATGGCCAAACTCGACACCCTTCAGGTGCGTGCCATGGTGGACGAGACCGACATTGGCAAAATCAAGTCGGGTCTTTCCGCCGAGATTACGGTGGATGCCTATCCACGCGAACTCTTCCAGGGCGAGGTTCTCAAGGTCGAACCCCAGGCAATCACGGTTCAGAACGTGACCACCTTCCCCGTGCTGGTGCGCATCGTCAATGAGCGCGGATTGCTGCTTCCCGGCATGAACGTGGAAGTGGAAATCCAGACCAATTACAAACAGGATGTTCTTGCCGTGCCGCTGGAAGCCCTGCGCACCCAGCGTGATTATCTCGTTGCCGCCGGGGCCATGGGTCTGGAAGCGGAGGACGCGGTTCAGAAGTTTGAAATGGCACCTGTGGACACCGATGATCCTCGCGAACAGGCACGCGCCAGTATCGCATTTCGCGTTGAAGGCGACGGCCCCTCGCCCATTCCGGTGGGTGTCGGGATATCCAATTGGGACTACGCCGAGGTACTTTGGGGTTTGGCCGAAGGCGACTCGGTGGCCTTGACCCTGTCCAGCGGTCTGCTCATGCAGCAGGAACGCTGGCAGAGCCGCATGCAGAGTTGGAGCAACATGGGCGGCTTCAAGAAGACCGACGAGAAAAAGACGACTACGGGTACCAAGCCCAGCAACGGGAAGCCGGAAGCGGGAGGCAAGAAACCCGAGGGTGGAAGCAAGAAACCTGAAGGCGCGAAGCCGGAAGGCGAACAGGGAAAACGACCCGCGAAAACTGAAGGTGGACACTAGATGAAGCAGGTTCTCGTTCTCGGCGCGGGGCAAAGCGCACCCTATCTCATTGCCACTCTGCTTGAGATGGCCGATACCCACGATTGGTTCGTCACGGTTGGCGATCTGGACCAGGATCTTGCCAGCCAGCGTGTGAACGGACACTCTCGCGGCAACGCCGTGCGTTTCGACGTGAACGATTCGCATCTGCGCGACAGGCTTATCAGCCAAGCCAATCTTGTCGTGAACATGCTCTCCCCGCGATTCCAGGATCTCATCGCCTGGGACTGCGTGCAGCATGGCAAGCACATGTTATCGGTGTCTTATCGCAGCCAAGGTCTTCGCGATCTCGAAATGGACGCCCAGCGCGAAGGCGTGCTGTTGTTATCCGAGCTCGGCCTCGACCCCGGCATCGATCATATGAGCGCCATGCAGATTATTCGCCGCATCAAGAACAAGGGCGGACGCATCACCGGCTTCGCCTCCTACGGTAGCGGCATTCCCTCGCACGAGCAGGAGCACAACCCACTTCGCTATGTGGTCACCTGGAATCCGCGCAACGTGGTCATGAGTGCCGAGGCCGGCGCCCAGTATATGGAAGGTGGGCAGATCAAGATCGTGCCCTATCACCATGTCTTCCATCACACCTGGACGGTGAATGTTGAGGGTGTGGGCCCGCTCGAGGCCTATCCCAACCGCGACTCACTACGCTACATGAAGACCTTCGGCCTGGACGACGTGCACACCATGATTCGTGGCACTCTTCGCTACCCTGGATGGAGCGAAACCTGGGCGCGCATCGTGCAGCTGGGGCTTCCCAACGAAGGGTTGAGCATTCCCGACCTGGCCAATCGCAGCTATCGCGAAGTGGTTGAGATGTTCCTGCCCATGAATGTGTCGGGTCCGAAAATTGAAACCCGCGTGGCGCGCTTTCTCGGCATCAGTCCCACGGGCGGCATTATGGACAAGCTGCGTTGGCTCGGTTTGTTCAGCGAGGAAAAAACCAACTGCAAGGGCGAAAGCTCGGCGGCCATGCTCATTGAGCTTTTGCAGCGAAAGCTTCCCCTGGGCAAGGACGAGCGCGACATGGTGGTGCTCGTCCATGAGATGGATGTTGAATATCCTGGCAAAGATCGACCGGATGAAAAGATCACCTCGACCTTCGTGGTGCAGGGAGAACCGGGCGGTTTCACGGCCATGTCGAAAACCGTGGGTCTTCCCGCGGCTCTGGCAGCTGAGCTTCTACTCACCGACAAGCTGCATCTCAAAGGCGCCCAGTTGCCCACCCATCCGTCCATCTATGAGCCCATTCTCGAGAGCTTGCGCGAACGCGGCATGGAATTCACCGAGCGTGTTGAAGTGCTGGAGAAATCAAAATGATTTTACGCGAACTGATTCGCATGGCGCTGAAGGCCGTTTTGTCCAATAAGATTCGGGGATTCCTGACGGCGTTGGGGATCATTATCGGTGTGGCGGCGGTCATCGCTATGCTGGCTCTGGGTGAGGGCGCGAAGCACACGATAGAGGAACGCATTCAGTCCATGGGAACCGATGTGCTTACGGTTAGCCAAGGTGGACGTCACAGCCGCGGATCTTCCCAGGGTGGCAAACCTCTTGTCGTTGATGACGCCCATGCCATCGCCGAAAGATGCAGTACGGTCATCGCCGTGGCACCGCAGATGAGCGGCAACGCCCAGGTGGAATTTGCGGGGCGTAACACATCTACGAACATTCTGGCGACAACGGCTGAGGCCGCGCAGGTGGAGCGCTACAAGGTGTCCCACGGTCGCTTCCTGGATGCCCGCGACAACGCTTCGCGCGCCCGTGTTGCCGTACTGGGCACGGTGGTGATCGAGAATCTGGGAAGCTCGCCCGAAAACTTGCTCGGGCGCGACGTGACCATTCGGGACATTCGTTTTGAAGTGGTGGGCGTTCTGGAGAGCAAGGGTCAGCAAGGGTGGCGTAATCCTGATGACCAGGTGATCATTCCATTGAGCACCGGGCAGTTCCGAGTTTTCGGTTCGGAGAACCTGCGCACAATATCCTGCCAGGTGGCACCCGGGGCTTCGCAGACCATCGCCATGATGGACATCGAAAAAGTCATGCGCCGCGAGCACCGGCTCAGGCCGGACCAGAACAACGACTTCCTCATTCGCAATTGGTCGGAGATGCTCAGCACCTTCGAGGAAACCCAGAAGACCTTCAACTTCCTGCTGGCGGGCATCGCGGCCATCAGTTTGTTGGTCGGAGGCATCGGCATCATGAACATCATGTTGGTGTCGGTTACCGAGCGCACTCGCGAAATCGGCGTCCGCAAGGCCGTGGGCGCCACGCGCTGGAACGTGATGATTCAGTTCCTGGTGGAGAGCATGGCCCTCTGTCTTGCGGGAGGTGTGGCTGGTATTATTCTCGGGATTGCCGGAGCGGCTTTGCTCAGTCGACTTGCGGGTTGGAATACCTTGGTCAATGTGCAGGCCGTGGCCCTGGCCTTCCTCTTCAGCGCGGCGGTGGGTTTGTTCTTCGGGGCTTATCCCGCAGCGCGTGCTTCACGTTTGGATCCTATCGATGCGCTAAGGCATGAGTAGGCCGCCCATCCCCAAGGAGCACGGGGCCTGGGTCATGCTGGGCTGGCCCTTCCTTTCGGCCATGTTGCTCAGCATCCGCCAGCCTTGGATGCCCGCCGATACCCACTGGCTCGACTGGTTGCAACTTGTCCTAGCCGCTGCCCTCGCCTATTCGGCATTCGATTCTTTTCGCCGCGCCATGCGGCAAGCCCGCGCGCGCGGGGACGGTTGGTTCGCAGCTTTCACCGGCAATGATGGCTTCCGCTGGGGGTTGGCTTACGGATTCATCGCCCTGCTCATGGGCTATCGATTATTCATCGCGCCCGAACACCGATCCCTCTGCTGGTTGGCCACGGTGGGAGCCGTGTCCATGTTGCTCAATCTCGCCATTGTTCGCGGCCGCGCTGAGCGCAGCCTCATCGGCGAACTCTTCGGAGCTTTGACCTTGAGTCTTGCCATGCCAGCCGCGCTCATTCTCACCTTCGGAGGATGGCAGGTCGGCTTCACCGGCCTTTGGACCCTCGCCTTCCTCTTCAACGCCTCGGGAATTCTCTACGCGCGCATGTGCCGCGAAGCGGTGGTTGTGGGCATTGAGTCGGAGGGCTTGCCGACGAAGGTACGGCAACTCGCCAGCTTCATGCTCGCGAGCTTCGTGATTTTGGGCGTGCAGATCGCCGGGGGGAAAGTCAGCTGGACGGGCGCGCTTTCGCTGCTTCCCATGTGGCTCATGATGCGCGCGGGAATTAAGAATCCCCTGATTCACAACTCCATCAAATCGCTGGGATTCACATTGCTTGGCCAGGCCATCGTATTCGCACTATTGATGGGGATCACAGCCTGAGGCTAGTTCGCGAGCATCGTCGGAACCTGTCTAGAAATCAGGTCAATAGACTTGATTTCCAGATGGATCTCGTTAAAGCCGCCAATCAACGCGGATCGATTCCGGCACATTTTCCTTCCTCTTCCGCCGACTTTGGCTATGCTGGATTGGTATCAGCCAGGCTTCTATGGGAGGTGGAAAGTGAGTCAGAGTTCGGTTTTGCGGATAGTCATGGCAGTTCTACTCAGCCTCGGATTCGGGACCCTCATGAGTTGTGGTGGAGGAGATGACGGTCCATCCGGCCCGTCGGATCCCACGCTTGTTCGGGTCATTGTGGATCCCAATCCCAACAGTCTCAATGCACCATGGACCGTTACCTATATGGGTAGAACCGTTCACACGGGCAATGGAGACACAACCCTGAATGATCTGCCCGCAGGTGAATACACGGTCACCTGGGGGGCGGTCTCGGGTTGGAGCGCGCCCGTCGAGGATACAGAAACCATCGCCGCCGGCGATACACACACCTTCCTCGGCACCTACATCGAAATCGGAGGCAACCTGGGCACGGTGGTCGTCGATCCAGAGCCCGATAGTCTGGATGCCCCTTGGACGCTGACCTTTCCGGGTAGATTCATCTACCACGGCAATGGGGATTCAACCATTGTGGATCATCCAACGGGACCCTACCGGATTACCTGGGGCGAAGTCGCGGGCTGGGACACTCCTGAAGAGGTTATCGAAACGCTTGAGGGTGGTGCCACGCTGACCATCACGGGCACCTATACCGAACTCGGTGTTATTCATATCGATCTCAATCCTGACGGCATCGAGGGAAGCTGGCATTTGACCGGCCCCGATCGTCTCGACCTGTGGGGCCAGGGAGACAGCGTGGTGACCGACGTTCCCGAAGGTGAATACACGACGACCTGGGGGCCGGCGGTAGACTACCAGGCGCCCGCTTATCCGGAAACCCAGACGCTGGCGGAGGGATCTTCGATCACCTTCACGGGAAGCTATTCGGAGAACGCCTATCCCACGGGCTTTGTCGACATCGATGTGGGCATCTTCACCATGGGCTCGCCCGATGACGAACCGGGTCGGATACTTCACGAGTGGGAACACCAGGTGGAACTCACCCACAATTTCCAGATCCAGAAGACGGAGGTCACCAACGGTCAGTACCGGGACGCATTGCAATGGGCCTACGACAATGGATACATCACGGCGAATCCGGATAGCGTGTTCGACAACTACAGGTCGAATCAGGTGCTTCTGAGAATGAACTCGTCGGCTTGCGATATCGATTTCGCCGACGGAGTTTTCACCTGCAGGTGGCCGGCGCATCCTGTTCGCATGGTGTCCTGGTATGGTTCGGTGTCCTACTGCGACTGGCTCAGCATCCAGGCCAGTATGACTCCGGCCTATGATCATTCGACCTGGGTTTGCAACAACCACAGTCCTTACACTGCTCAAGGTTATCGCTTGCCTACCGAGGCTGAGTGGGAATACGCCTGCAGGTCCGGGTCGACCACGGCCTTCTCCAATGGCCCGATTACCGTACTCGGTTGCGATGGAGATCCCGTGCTGGATCAAATCGGCTGGTACTGCGGCAACTCGGGGCTGTATCCCAATACCGTTGGAGGTTTGAATCCCAACGCTTGGGGCATCTACGACATGCATGGAAATGTCTGGGAGTGGGTCAACGACCAGTGGGCGGACAACTACTACGTCAACGGTCCCGATGCGAATTACAACCCGGTCGGACCTACCGAGGAAGTGGGGCCCTATACGTCCTTTGTGCTTCGGAGTGGGGGAATTCAGAACGGGGCGGCAGCACATCGTTCCGCGAGTCGCAGCGCAGCACAGATCTACGGCACGGTCTATAGTTGGGGATTCCGCGTGGCGCGGACGATGCAGTAACGGTCGAGCGATCGGCCATCGACTGTACACGTGTACAATTCGAAACCCTCTGGGAATCAGGCTAATGAGCTTGATTTTCAGAGGGTTCTTTCATGAGCGATTCTATCAGGATAGAATAACGGGGAGCGCATTTGCGCTCCCCTTCTTGATACGAATGAATCGGCTTACACCAGCTTCAATTCCTTGGCCGTGGCCTCGAACTGATTGATGTAATCCTCGAAGACTTCCAGGCCACCCAGCCAGAAGGCGGGGTCGGTCCAGTCGACGCCCAACTCGCCGAGCAATTCTTCGGGAGTCTGACTGCCACCGGCGGCGAGCATCTTCTCGTACTTCATCAGGAAGCCCTTGCCCTCGTCCAGGTAACGCTTGTAAAGCGCGAGCACCACAAGGTAGCTGGCGCAGTAGGCATAGACGTAGCCCGGCACATTGACGAAGTGCTGCACGTACATCCAGAAATTCTCGGCGCCCGCGTGAGGTGTCATGGAATTTCCGAAGAAATCCTTCTCGGCACCGCGGAAGTGATTACAGATCTGCGCCGTGCTCAGCTCGCCCGTTTCACGACGCGCATTGTGCACGCGATCCTCGAAGCGGTTGAACTGGAGCTGGCGGAAGGTTGTGGCGATGCCGTCTTCGATGATCTGCCTGAGCAGGGTCAGCCGCTCCTTGGGATTCTTTGCCGCGTTGAGAAGCTTATTATAGAGCAAGGTTTCCATGAACACGCTGGCGACCTCGGCCATGACCAGGCTTTCGGTGCCGCCCATGGGGCCGCGCTTGCGACTGAGTTCCATGTGCACCGCGTGGCCGAATTCGTGGGCCAGGGTGGCGGTGTCGCGCATCTTGCCGGTCCAGTTTAGAAGCACATAGGGAGTGCCGCTCATGTTGGGCATGCAGAAGGCGCCGCCGCGCTTGCCCTTGTAGGGGGGCACGTCCACATGCTTCTTGGCGAACATGTCGTCGGCGATTTTGCCGAAGCTCGGGCGGGTTTCGTGGAAGACTTCACTGACCATGTTCACGGCCGTCTCGAACTTCATCTTGCCGGCCTTATCCGTGGGAAGCGGCGCGAAAGTGTCGTAACTCATGAGTTTGCTCACGCCCAGCAGCTTCTTCTTCATACGATAGTAGCGCTGCATGATGTCTTTGCGCTCCTGCATGGCCGAGACCAGTGCGTCCACCACGCTGTCGGGAATCTCATTGGACTTATTGCGGCTCTGAACCCAGTGGTCGTAGCTGCGAATGTCGTCGCCCACCATTTTTCCGGCGAGCACCATGTTGAAGGCGAAGGTGAGGGGCTTGGCGTTGGCCTTGAGTCCCTTGATGCGCGCGCTGCTGGCGTCGCGACGCTTCGTGCGATCGGGATCGGTGATGAAACCGGTGATGTCGCTTTCGGTGACGGTCTTGCCGCGGAACTTGTATTCCACATCCGACAGCACCGTACCGTAGTAGCGCGACCATGCGCCTTGACCCACCTGTCCCATTTTGCTGGCGATGATTTCTTCGCCTTCCTTCAGCGTGTGCTTCTTGTAACTGTGCGCATGCTCGAGGAAGTGGCGATAGCGGTCCAGCTTGGGATCAGCGGCGAGCTTCTTTGCCTTGGCGGCGGCAACGCGCGTCCATTCGACCTTGAAGAATTCCAAATCGCTGCTCGCCTGGGTCAAACGCTCCTGCACGCCCTGCACGAAAGCGCCCCACTCGGGGTCGTTGGCCTTGGTGGAAAATTCCAACTGGGCGAAGACCATGATGTCCCAGGCCTTCAGGTCGATGCGCTCGAGTTCCTTCAAAGCCGTGAGCATGGCGGCGGGACCCAACTTGGAAACCTTGCCGCGGTATTTCTTCGAGAAGGTCTTCGCGCCTTTTTCGAAAGCCTTGAAGTTCCGGTCGATCTTGGGATCGTCCTTGCCCTTGGCAAGTTCGCTCAGATCCCAGAGCGTCTTCTTAGGGTCAATCTTCGCGGTCTTCTTCGAAGCCATGGTCGCCTCCATTAGGGGATGAAATCGCAAGAGCCTACAATTAAATCAAATGGGAGATTCAAGCAAGCGGCTCGCTTAATTCTGGCCGAAGGGCTCATCCCATGATTTGCCGAAAAGGATCGCGGCCATGGGACGCCGGCTGCGAGCTTGGCCGTCGCGGGCGCGGATACCTTCATCCAGCTCAAGATTCTCACCAGGATATCCAAGAGCCAAAGCCGTCACCGCTTCGAAATTCTCGGGGATGCCGTAGAGCTCACGGGCCCTGTCCGGCAGGATGCCCGCCATCTGATGTACCTGCACGCCGCGCGCTGCCGCTTCGGCGCAGAGCTGCCCGGAGGCCAGTCCCAGGTCGTGGCGAGCGTAAGTGTTGGGTTTGCTGTTACGCTCAAAGCTCAGCGCCGTCACGCCCAGGGCTATGGCCCCTGCATGTCGGGCCCAAGTCTGATTGGCGTCCACCAGGCAGGATAGTATAGCTTCGAATGGCTCGCCGTCTTCGCGACTGGCCACGATGTAACGCCAGGGCTGTTCGTTGAAGGCCGAGGGCGCCCAGCGCGCGGCTTCGAAAATGGAAAGCAATTCACCGCGTTCGATGCTGCGACCGTCGAAGGATACTGGGCTCCAGCGATTCGCCACAAAATCTTGTACGGGGTTTTCCAGGTCGGGCTTCTTGGCGTCGCTCATTTCGTCTCCTTAGGCCAGGTCGAAGAGGAGGAATTCGGATTCTTCATCGAGTCCTCGAATATCAAGTTTGGATTCAGCACTGACGGCGGAGCCGTCGCCCTTGTGGAGTTCAGTGCCGTTTAGTTGAAGACGTCCGCGAGCCACCTGCAGC
>JACNKJ010000158.1 GCA_014382085.1 bacterium | reverse complement strand
TACGAGAAATGGGTTCTCGCTGTCCATCATCTCGATCGATTTTTGAGCGTAGTATGCGTCATCGTAGTTGAGTAAGCCGTTGTCCTGCTGGCGCCCGAGGAAAATGAGTAGGGACAACAGAATGAGAATCAGAATTTGCTGAGTTCGATTGTCCTGCCAGTTTTGCAAAACCTACCTCACAGTTATCGCGAACACCGTTCGTCAGGATTGATGGAATTGGATCATAGCAAAAATGAGGACGCAAGCGAATCATCGCACAGCATAGTCAGAAACTGGAGCGTGAAGTCGAGAACGGTGAACCCCAACAGCTTGCCACTCCGGTTCGAGCACTTACCGAGAGTTTTGGCGGAACTATGAAAGAATGTCACAGCGAAGGGGAAAAGGCGTATACTTTGTGTCACCCCGATTAAATTCAAAAGATCTGTGGCCTCAACTCCCCTCCGGTAGTTCGGAAACCAGGCCCCGGTCATCGAGAGGAGATGGACTTGAATAAGCAAGCCCTGATTTCCCTGCTTCTAATGGCATCCTTTGGTTTCGGAAACCTTGCATGGGCCGAAACCCCCGCGACGCTCTATGAAACTTTCATTCCTGGTTACACGATTCCACATGCACGAGACATCGCCGTGGATGATGCAGGCAATGCTTACCTCATCGGTTCTGAATATCAGGACGGCCAGCATCTAGATCTGTTGGTGTTCAAGATTGATGCACTCGGCAATCTGCTTTGGACGCGGTACATCGTCGGGAACAATCACGACTACGCGACGGGAATCGCATTGAATTCCAGCGGCGATGTGTGGGTGACTGGATGGACGGATTCCAGCGACTTCCCCATGGTTGATCCCATGGACGGGACCCTTACTGGTTTCCGGGACGTCTTTCTCATGAAGCTCGATCCCGCCGATGGACACATCGTCTACAGCACTTTCATCGGTGGGGACTATGCTGATGCGGCCCAGAGTATCGCCATTGGGCCGAACGACGAGATCTACCTGACCGGCGAGGCCGGTTCCACGGATTTCCCCACAACGCCCGACGCCTATCAGCCGGGACCGAGTTTCCCCGAGTACTTCTACCAGGACGCCTTCATCGCCAAGCTGTCTCCCACAGGAAATGAGATTCTCTACAGCACATACTTCGGTGGCACTCATGACGACTGGGGCGACCATATTGCCTTGGACGCCCAGGGCAATATCATCATTGCCGGGCGAAGCGAGGCCGACGATTTTCCCCTGGTGGATCCCTATGACTCGATCCCCAACGATACCTTCATCAGCAAGCTTTCCGCCGATGGAAGCACCCTGTTGTTCAGCAGCTTCTTCGGTGGATCGGATTATGACCGCCTGATCGACATGCGTTCAGACGGAGCCGGAAACCTATACCTCGCCGGCGGAACACGCTCAGTCAATTTCCCAACATCCTCCGGCGCGTACCAGGAAAACTTTGTAGGGTCAATCAATGGTTGTGAAGTTCCTTTCGGCGCGGATTACAATTGCGAGGACTTCTTCGTCAGCAAGCTCTCCACAAATGGAGATGGTTTGCACTGGAGCACTTTTATAGGGGGAACCCGAGTGGAGTTCGCCAAGGGAATCGACTTCGATAGCCAAGGCAACGCCTATGTTGCCGGCTACACGAGCTCGGATGACTTTCCCATGTATCCAGGAACCTTCGGTGCAGCCATTGTGGTCTGCAAGCTGAGCGATGAAGGCAGCGAACTCGATTGGGTGCACAGCGTCGATTCCGGATCGGCCAATCGGGGCAACGGTATAGCCTTGGACAGCCAAGGCGACATCTACTTCACGGGAACGGTGGGTGTGCCCGCGAGCATCTATGTGAGCAAGCTACAAGGTGATCGCGTTACCGCCATCGACGATGGCCCGGCCAGCCATGCGGGCTTGCTGCTCGCTGCGAACTATCCGAACCCCTTCAATCCGAAGACGAACATTGCTTACACGATTCCCGAAGGTTCGGACAATGCCCGGGTGAGCCTGGGCATCTACGATGTGGGCGGGCGCTTGCTCAAGCAAATGGTGGACGGGCCACAGTCTCCAGGCAGTTATGACATAACCTGGGATGGCCGGGACGAGGGCGGCCAAGAACTGAGCGCGGGTGTTTATTTCTATCGTCTTCGTTGGGGGCAGGTGGAACTTTCAAAGTCCATGGTCATGGTGAAATGATCACATGCACTCATTAAAAAACCGGCGACCACCCCGGCCGCCGGTTTTTTCGTAATGCGATGCCGCCTACTTGAGAAGCAACATTTTCCGAGTGAGCAACTGGCCTTCACTGCTCAGCCGGCTGAAGTAAATGCCACTGGCCACGGGCTTGCCCTTGGCATCGCGTCCTTCCCATATGACCTCATGATGCCCGCCATCCATGACGCCCTTGATCAGGGTGTTCACCCTGCGTCCGGTTACATCGTAGATGGCCAGTTCCACCTCGGCGCGGCTGGGCATATCGAAACGCAAGGTTGTCTTTGGATTGAAGGGGTTGGGGAAATTCGCCCCCAGGGCCAAGCGCGCGGGCAACAGCTCTTCCGCGTCCGTAGCGATGGGAATGAAAGCCGTGAGCAGGAAGTCATCCACGCCCGCTTCCACCAGTGACGGATTCGTTTCATCCGAGGCGACAAAGCGAATTTGCACCTGACCCGTGAGAGGAATGAACAATTGCAGCGCGAAGCTTTTCTGCACCCATTCCTCAAGAGAGTTGTTGTCGTGCTCCAGTGAGACCCACTGAAGACCATCGGCAGTGACTTCAACATCCCAATAATCTTCAGCAGGGTTGTTGCCCTCGTCATTGGTGTACCAACGCCAGTAGCTGATGTTCGCTTCGGTCGCACCGGCTAGATCGAAAACAGGACTTAGCAGGGTGGTCTTCCCGCCATCAACATCGGCCTCGCCTGCCGTTCCGCCGACGCTACCCTGCCCGGTGATGAAGCAAGTGACGCCGGGAACGGCGCTGTGGTCGTCTTCGGGTTGAACCTGAACGGTTTCGTAGATGGTGCCGTTAGGATCAACTCGCGTCCAGATGCCGGTCGAGGCGTCATCACCCTGAGCGCCAACGGTCCATCCGCGATCGCTTTCGATGTCGTCGAACCAACCACCCACGGGAAGGAACAGGTCGAGGAAAGAACTGAATCCCGAATCGTTACCCAGGTGAAGCCTGAAACCAATGGTCTTCGGCTCGGGGCAAAGGGGATTGATTTCAATCTCGAAGGCATGAATGGTCGACTCCCCGCCCTGCGGCAGGTATTCGCAATCAGCGTTGCCGTCGAGAACGGTGGCGTTCATGTCCATGGTACTGAGAGTCGCCGCGAGATCATGAGCATCGGAATGACCGACATTCCCAACCTTGACGCGCAATGTAATGGTCTCGCCTGCGTCGGCAGTTCCGCTACCGTCGCCGAAGGGCAGATCGATCACTTCGATACCACGGGTTTCTAGTACGGGTGCCTGCGCCGTTAGTTGGAAACTGCCGTCCCAACTGCTTTCACTGCTGGTGGCGGTGAAATCGATGAGAATAGAATGCTCGTCGGGAACGTTCCCCGCAACTTCTACCATGAAGGGATCCAGGTTGCTTCCGAATCCACCCGAGGGAATGTCGGGGAAGGCACGCGTGCCTTCGAGAATGCTTAGGTAGGAATCATCCGTGCTGATTTCAACGCTGATGCCGGTAGTGATTTCGATGCCAACATTTTCCAGGCTCAGTTCGATGCCTGCAGATTCAGCTTCATCGAGCATTCCGTCATCATCGCCGTCGGGGTCGAGCACAGTGGCGTCGGCGTATATAAGATAGGGGCCATCCGGCGGCACTACCGGAATTTCCATACGATAGCGATAGTGATTCTGCTGGGTTACGGTTACCACAACGTTGCTTCCTGGAATTTGGGAAGGAAGCGCCACGTTCACCGGGAAGCCGGTGGCCATGGCCGAACCCAGGTACTCGCCGTCACGGGAAACGCCGATGAGGGCGCCCGCATCGGCGGATACGCTGAAATAGTCCAGACCCACCAGCAATACGTTGTCATGGCTCACAGTCAGATCCTCGGGCATTTCCGAATAGACCGATGTGTAGGCGTCTCCATGATGATGGAAAAGATGATGCGTGATGACCTTGTCGCCGGTGTTGTAGGGCCAACTGGACGCCTGCAGGTAGATCTTTCCATAAGCGTTGGCGAAGGCGGGCAGTAGATTGTGTGGCCCGGTTACGCCATAGCCCGGATCGAAGTCGGGCCAGAAGTAGTCGAACATTCCCCATACATAGGTGTCGTTCACGAAGGAATAGGAAATTTCCGAGGCGGCAATGAGGCCCAGGGCGCCCTGTGCATGACGATGGAAGGCCTCGGTGAAGCACTCGCTGCTCCAGTTGTATTTTCCGGTCAAGCAATTGATGGAGAAAACGAAAGTTAGGTCCTCATTGCTGAGACCCGACAGGTTTGAGGTCGAGTATGAAGGCTCACCCCAACCCGATTCGTATCCATGGTCACGATGCTGAACTATGAAGCTGCCAGCATTGATGTCGGCATTCAATCGAGTTGCGTTGCCGCCCCAATCATTGAGATGTCCCGGCGTTGCGGGAAGGTAGCCCAATCCGTTGGGTCCGAAATAGTTCACAACCGTTGAAGTGTTGGTGGCGGTGGACCAGCTGGTGCCCGGCGTGCCGTCATAGATGGCGTATTCACGCACCGGAGTCTTGCCGTGTTCGTTGGCCAGGAATCCAAAGAGCACTTCATCGCAGAGGATGAACCAGCGTTCAGTTTGCCATCCGCCCGCGATGACGGGGTTGTCATAGAAGCCCTGATTGGTGGGGGGATTTCGTTCATACTCGATGGCCTTGCTTACGAGGTGGGCCAGCTCGGTTTCGTCTCGCACGCAGAGTCGCGCATGGGCGATGTCGGGAAGATTGTCCCCGTTCACGTCGGCGAAAATGTTATCGCTGACGCAGTAGCTGTTCCAGATGGGCGAGACTACGCTGGTTGAGGTGCTGCCGTAGTCGCCGAGCAGCATGAAAGCTGAAGGTGGAACATCCCAGTTATCGTAGGCATCGTTGATAAAGCTTTCGATAGCGCTGATGGTGTTTCCGCCCACGTCGGCGCAGGTCACGACTCCCGCGCGGATTCCCTGCTCACAACGAAAAACACGTAGACTGTCGGCCCAGGCATGGAAGCTGGGATCGTCGGGGCAAATGATGAGGTATTCATAGTCGAGAGTCCGCGCTCCGGCATTAGCTAGATTGAAGTCGACCTCGGGAAGTGATGCCGAGTTCAAGAAGGTGGATCGCAGGATCGGATCCCAGTGGCGACTGCGGTATCGATCGCGGCCGAAGTGTCCTTCGCCATCTTCAAAACTGATGTTGAACCTTATGTCACGAATCACGGTGAGTTCACGGCTCACGGGGTTGTACTGGAATGGCGTGACACCCAGCATTACGGCATCCACACCACGCAGGGTCGTGCCTTCGCTGATCTTCACGGGTTCGGCCGGGTAGACCGCATCCAATGACCAGATGTCCATGTCCTTGCTGAAGTCCAAGGGCCCGTCCTCATCTTCCCGGGGCAGGCGGAAGGCCGGTACCAGGTTGATGTTGTTGGAAGTCTCGCTGCGAATCTCCAAGATTTCCAACTGCGCCCTCGCACCGTTTGGCAAGGCGATGAAGAAGCCTTGCCCGGGTAGATCCGGCGCGCCTGCATCGTTGGGGAGGAAGGCGCCGGGTAAGATGATCTTTCGCGCTGCCTCTCCGGTGATGCTCGTCTCTTCTAACTGCCAATCTTTCAAAGAGAAGACCAGCTCGAGACCGGAGGCGGTTTCGTTCAGGATCGTCAACCCCTGAGCGGCCCAGCTGTCGCTGTAGTGAATGCTCTCGGCCAAAGCTAGGGTGGTGAGGGAAAGAAGACAGGCGAGAGCGATGAGGGTCATCCGTTGAATAGAATTCCCGAGCATCTTTATCTCCTTGCTTGAGTCAAACTGGCGATTGGAATTTGGATTCACGCTAAAGAGTCTATCATTATTGATGTTAGGGATACAGATATTAAAGACCCGCTTTGCTGAATTCAAAGTGATAGGTGAGCTTCGCTCTTCGTCTTGGATCTCCGTTCGATATCTAGGGAAAAATAGACTTATGAGTGAAAATCTCAGCGGAGAACCTGTGGGTTGCGTGCTATGGAGGATGCGAAGGTAGGTTCGTAGAAATCCGCGATTGGGGATAGGTCATTTCACTCTATCGGTAAGTTTTGCTCCAACTGCTTTGAGTGGCACTCGTTCCGCTATCGACCATTTTGCGAGCTTGCTAGTTCTCTTTGGGGTTGGATTTTTCTTCCTCCTGGGTCGCGGGTCGCGTTCCCAGGCTAACTCCCGGAAAGCCGGCTTCTCGAATGATATCCAAGAGCTCTACCACTCGACCATGTTCCACGCCGGACTCTGCGTTGAGCAAAGCGCCACTTTCCGGATTATTCTCTCGGAAGGCGAGGAGTCGAGCCTTGAGCGATTCGAGTTCAACGGCTTCATCCTGCACAAAGAGTCGCCCGTCAGTGGTTAGCACAAGCTCCATGCTTCGCGGTCCATCCTGTTCCAGGCTGATCTCCGCCGTGCTTGAATCGGGAAGCATGAGCTCAAGTTCGGCCAAACGTTTGAAAGTTCCCGTGAGCATGAAGAAGATGATGAGCAAAAACAGCACGTCGATAAGCGGCGTAACACTCAAAGTTATTTTTTCTCGATGGCGCGTAGGTTTAAAGGCCAAGCCGCTCATGCGGAGCCACCTTCATTGTTGCCCTGACGCAGCCGCGCCAATAGATGTGTGGCGTAGGCTTCGATTTCCGCCACGAGGCCTTCCGATCTGGCCATGAGAAGGTTGTAGGCGACCAGCGTGGGGATGCCGATGGCGAGTCCAATGGCCGTGGTGAGCATGGCCTCGCTGATTCCACCTGAGAGCGCCTGCGGGTCACCGAGTCCCGCTTCCGAAATGGATCCAAACATTCGGATCATTCCCAGCACCGTCCCCAGGAGCCCAAGCAGAGGCGCGGCCTGAGCGATGGTGGCCAGCCAGACCAAGTGCTTTTCAAGCATCGGCGTCTTCTGCCGTCCCGTATCCAGAAGATTGTCGCGGGCAATCTCCCAAGATTGTCCAGCGTTCTCCAGGCCCGCACGCATGATGTCGGCAAACACACCTGGGTTGCGACGGCAGACATCAATGGCCAGGCTCATGTCCCGGCCTGGTGTCACCGATTCCACGACCTCAAGAATTTCCCGCGGCAGAACTCGCCCTCGACGCAGGGCGATCATCCTTTCGATGGTAATGGTCGCGGCGAGCAAACTGCATAGAGCCAATGGGTAGATCAGTGGCCCGGCGTCTTTCAGATAGTCCAACATCAGGGAGCTCCTCGGCGTGAGGGGTTCGGATTGTTCTGGTAGTGCGAGTAAATCATCTTGATTCGCAAGGTGAGGGTTTCCTCGGGTACGCGATCGGGAAAGTGGTCGTAGGGGCCTGCGGTTTGGATGGCGTTCACGCTGGAAATGCGCAAGCTTTCGTGTCCGGTTTCATCGAGCACATCGCAGCGGATGAGTCGGCCGTTACGACCGACTTCCAGCTCCACGAAGGTCCAGCCTTCGATCATGCCGAGGTTGAATGCATAGGGCGCATCCCAAACCCGCATGACCTTTCGTCGGAAGCTCTTCATCCATTCGCCGAAAACCCAGGCGGCCGTGTTCATGCTGACATCGCCCACCAATGAAACGCTGCCGTCTGCATTGGATAGTGCTTCCTGCTTGTAATCTTGAGCTTGGGGCGAAGGCGACATGGGATCTTCTTGTTTGAAGTCCCGATAAGCCTCAAGCAATTCGCCGCGCCGCGCTTCACTCTTGTCTACCTGGGTTTTCGCGGGTTCTTCGGCGGGAGGGGCCATATCGAGTTGGGGAATTTCCGTTCGCCCATCGAGTTGTGGGAGTGTCTGATCTTCCCGGCCTGATTCGGGATTGCGCGCTCGACTGTCCACATTGCTTAAAAACTCAGCAAGGTCGGGCGGCGTATCGGCTCGATCATCCGGTAGCTCGGTAAACTGACGGGGTGTCTTCGCCTCGGGCTCGGGCGCAAAAACAAACTCAATGGGTGGAGGAGCTGCCACTGCAACACGGGCCTCTGCCTCCGGCAGCGCTTCGATTGCCAGGAAGATGCCGAGGTGGAGCATGAGGGCCAAGAGGAACGCGCTGGACCAGATCCATTTGCTGGAAGTCGTAGGCATTGGGCTCATACTTGAATACCAGTTCGGTGATCTTCCGGCGAGGCCGTGGCTTACTTGGACAGTTCAAGCGGAAAAACGCGGCGCCGAGCCCAGCTTACGGCGCCGCCGGAATGCGATCGTGTGCTTAGTTGTTTAGACGCCCTAAGTTCCCACAAAGGTAACAGGATTAGGCTCATGCGTTCACTAAGTAAAAAGGCCGGGTGGGGATGGCCCACCCGGCTCAATAGATCGCTAGGCAGCGCCTAGTTGAGGTCGAGCTGCATGTCGTAAGTCACATCGTCCGCCCATGCCTTGTAGAAGAAAACTAGGTTGCCATCCGCGGTGATCTCCAATGTATCGGTAACGAAACTGTCGCCATAGTTGTTTGTATAGAACGAGGTCCCACCAGGTTCTTGGGCGTAAATCCGTTTGGATCCAATATGATCACCAGAATCAACACTCATGACGAATGTCTGTCCGGCAACAACGGGCATGGTGAACCAATCCTCATCCAGGTAACAAGCCCGAAGGCCCTCATGCAGGCCAGGTTCGATGGCAACGGCATCCTCTCGAAAATCATTGTCTTCGTATTGATCGTCAGCACAGGCTTCGGAGGAGCGAAACTCAAGATCGTAAAGGATCAGCTCTTCATCGTCGCTGCTGCTTAACTGGAGGTAATATGTTCCGGGATTGAAACTGAATCGAAATTGTCCTGGTGAATCCGGATTCGCGCTTCCACTGCTCCAGCTGTAGCTTTCTCCGTCATCACGAAACCATTCGAATCTCCACTCTAGGTACGTGCCCTCTTCCTGCTCAGGAAGAACGAGGTCAATGTTTGTGAATGCAGTGATTTTTTTAGGCTCTTCAAGCGAAAATCGATAGATGTCGATGTCATCGCCACAGGTTGAGAGCAGGGGTTGCACGATATCGATCTCGATTTCAGGCGCGGCCATGAAATCGTTGTTGGGTTCGAAACGATCGCCCAGACCTGTGCAGTCATAGGGGCCCGTATCAAAGTCAAAGCTCTGTCCCGCGAAGGGCAGGCCATCTTGATCAAGGATCCCAGCATTGAATCGAATGCCTATGTTGATCTGGGGAGGCAGTGGTTCCTGAGGCAATACGTAGACGGCGCGAAGATCCAAGGATGGGCGCAGAGTTTTGCCAAACTCCCTGGCAAGCAGTTGGATGGTCTCGTCCGTGAAAGTGGACGGATCCATGGGCCGATCGAAGGTGAAAGCGAACTCCGTGAGCATGCTCACATCTTCAGAGCCCTGGGCCGGGACGGCGGACACAATCACGGGCGGGCCGAGAGTGGTCACTGCAAGGTCGTTCGAAACATCACCGGCATTGCCCTCTTCATCCAAGGCGAGCAAGGCGTAGTGATAACTTGTTTCCATTTCCAGGTCTAAGATCGTGAAGTTTTCCTGGCTGCCCGCAACTGCGGGATCGGGTAGGCCCTCCACTGGCTCGGCGTCTTCCCAATTATGGGGCGTGATGACGGCGTCGGAAACTCGCAGTTCATAGCGACTGGCCCGTCCGTTGTTGCCATCGTCGCCGGGGGCGGTCCAAATCAAGGATAGTCGGTTCGCCCCAATGTCTGTGGCGGAGAGGTCATCCACCATGGCCGGAGCGGTTGAATCTGCGGGTTCCGCAGGATCGTCATTGCCGCAGGCCAGAAACAGGGACAGGGTCAGGGTGAGACCAATGACCAGGAATCGCTTCATCATCCAACACCTCCACATTTTCACAGTTACTTGACCCCATAGTTTTAACATGAGGAAACTGTTTTGCCAAGATATGCGGACGACAGGCCGATATTTAGATCAACTAGGGACGAATATCTGCCGATCAGAGAGGTGGACTCCTGCACCCAAGGCGGAAAACATGACGAATCAGAGTAAAAAGGCTGACCAGGAACACTGGGTATTGAAAAGCTACCAGGAGGCGGATTTCGTACTTCGGGGAGTTCCGGCGGTCGGATTCCTGAGGGAGTGTTGGGCCGGGAATGTGGCCTGCAAGATTCATGATCCGGATCGCGGTGTCTGGCAGGGCTCCCAAATCTGTGAAATAGGCGCTACCGAACTCAACATGGAATTGGACGGTCCGGATCGACTATCTCTGAGCCCCGGTCGCGTCTATCTGGTTTCAATCTCCATAGGTGGTAGGGTGCATGGTTTCGCCGTCCGTGTCATGGGACTCGACCATTGCATGAATGGCGGCCCCTCACGCGTGAAGATGGAACTGCCGCGCCAGATCAGTTCATCCCAGGTGCGACGATCCTTGCGCATTCCCACTTCCTGGAGCATGGATTTTCGTCTTGAGTTCGAAGCGGGCGGCGATTGGGTTCCGGCGAATCTTCTCGATCTAAGTCTCGGCGGTTTTCGCGCCCTTCTGCAAGATCGACGCATTCGCGATTTCGAACACGGTGACAGTCTTCGCGTGCGACTTCGTTTTGCCG
>JACNKJ010000191.1 GCA_014382085.1 bacterium | reverse complement strand
AGTTACTTTTCCCATCTCTCAAAACGTGTCAATCTAAAGCGCTTAATTATGCCAAGGATTGCCCCATGGAATTCATGCCGGCTTTGCTGGCGCCGTAGGCCGGGGCTTCAGGCTCGCCGCGGAACGCTCCGCGACTGGACACATTCACAATGCGCCCATCACCTCGCTCAGCCATAGCGCGGCCAAAGAAATAGGACAAATGAGCGGGTGCCGAGAGGTTTACGGCCAGAGTTTCATCCCAACAACGCTTCCAATCTTCAAAGGTGGTAATCAAAGGAGGGTGCTCTTGAAACACTCCGGCATTGTTCACCAAGACATCCGGACAGGAATGGTTCGCGAGAATTTGCTTCGCGAGCAACTCCACGTCTTCGCTTCGAGCGAAGTCGGCCTGGATCGACCTATGACCGGAACCCGGCAAGGATGCGCAGAGTTTTTCTGCGGCTTCGCCGTTCTGGCTGAAGTGTAGAAGCAAACTGGCGCCTTCGGCCGCCGCCGCCTCCGCCACCGCGCGGCCAATACCTCGAGATGCTCCCGTAACCAGAACTGTTTTACCCTTGAGTTTCAATTATTCCTCCACCACGATGTTTCGAGCGCAGCGAAATCCCACAGCAAAATCTACCCAGCCCGGACTGAGAGCGCCGCGGCCATCCACGCGCAGGCAACCCGGCCCCGAGTACCAACCGCCACCGCGAATTACCACAAGGCTGCCACTTTCAGGGCCGCGTGGATTTTCGCGCGGCGACTCGGAGTAGTAGTTCGGATCATAGTAATCGCCCACCCACTCCCAAACATTGCCGCCCATGTCGTAGAGTCCGTATCCGTTGGGTTCATATAACTTGACGGCTTGCAGGCCTGATTTTTTCCTGAAGTTGGCCTGATGCTCTTCCATTTCCGCACCACAAGGATAGACCCAATCTTTGGATCCTCCGCGTGCCGCGAATTCCCATTCCGCCTCACTGGGAATTCGCTTGCCGGCCCACTTGGCATACATGGCCGCATCGTTTCGACTTACACCCACCACCGCATGATCGGGATAATCCTCGCCGCAGTGATACTTTTCCGAACCCCAGAACTCGGGCAATCGATGTCCTGTGGAATCGCAAAAGACCTTGTACTCGGCGCAGGTAACTTCGTGAACATCCATATAGAAAGCACTGACTTCCACCACGTGAACCGGCGAGGCGTCGTTGGAGCCTTCGCGTCCCATATTGAAAACGCCGCCGGGGATGTATGCCATGCCGTCGGGAGTAATGAGGTCGGCAGGCATGGGCACCGGCGTGAGGACCTCATCCTCTTCTTGAGCCCAAGCCGATCCGAAAAGGAAAAACGAGAGCACTATGCACGCTATGATTTTCATTTCATCCTTTACCACCTAGGGATTTGAAACTGAATCCCTTTTCGCCCTTCCAGCTCCACGGATGCGAAGATTCAGCATTTCCACGAAAACCGAGAAGGCCATGGCGAAGTAGATATATCCTTTGGGCAGATGGAGTTCGAAAGCCTCGGCCACAAGCGCCACGCCGATGAGCAGCAGAAAACTCAGGGCGAGTATTTTCACCGTGGGGTGTTTATCAATAAAACTGCTGATGGCTCGCGCGGAGAACATCATGACGATCACAGCCACAACGATGGCGGTCACCATAACGGGAATATGTTCGGCAAGACCGATGGCGGTGATCACCGAATCGAGACTGAAGACCAGATCCAGCACGGCGATCTGCGCGATGACTCCCATGAAGCTGGCAGCCTGTCGACGCTTCTCCTTTTCTTCGTGCTGTTCCAAATTCTCGTGAATTTCCAGGGTGCTCTTGGCCAGCAGAAACACGCCGCCGCCAAGCAAAATGAGATCCCGTCCTGAAAGTTCCTGAGCAAATACATGGAAGAGCGGCTGCGTGAGCCGCATCACCCAGGTGAGCGACAGCAGCAATAGGATGCGCGTGATCATGGCTACGGCCAGGCCTAGGATGCGAGCGCGCTCCTGCTTCTCCTTTGGAAGTTTCCCGGCGAGAATTGAAATGAATACAATGTTGTCCACACCCAACACGATCTCGATGGACGTGAGGGTGAGCAGAGCGATCCAGATTCCGGGGTCAGTGATCCATGCCAAACCTTAACTCCTCTAGTAGGGAGGTTCCGGCATGCCAGTCTTCTCCCACTCATCCTTGGACGGTCCATAGATGCCGGGAACGGTCAAGCCCGCCAGACGCATGAGAACCGTCATCTGTCCGCGATGGTGCACTTCGTGATCAAGCAAAATTCCCAGAGTTAAACCGCGCGGCCACTTCATGCCGTACATGTCGTCCACGGTTTCCAGTGATTCATCGGTCCAATTTGATTTCACGGCGGCTTTGAACTCGCTAACCACTGCGTCATATCCGGCCAAAATTTCCGCGGCCGTAGTCGGAGGCATGGTCTCGGGATTCATCGCGCCTAACTCAAGGCCCGTGTTCGTCATCATTTCGGGATAAGTTGCCACGATGTGCCAGGCGATGCCGCCCAGTTCACGATGACCTTCCACCGCCGAAACCTTGAGGCTTTCATCGGTAAGGGCCGCGAAAATCTTACGCGTGCCTTCCACTTCGTTGGCGAAGCGGGCGAAAAAGTCGTCTATTTTCCGTAACATAGTTTCTCCTGATTTCAGGGAGGGCGAGCCCATATTCCCATACTGCGAGCTGTGACTCAAGGTCGAAGAGACAATTACTCGGCGAAGGCAAGTACGTGTCCGTCAGGGTCAAGGACATAGGAGGCGAGGTCACCCCAGGGTCGCTCCCGAAGAGGGCTCAATTCCTTCGCCCCTGCTTCCAGGGCGCGCTTATGAAAGGCCTCGCTATCGCCTACGGAAAGATAGAGTTCCGCACGTGGAACTCCGGAAGCCGCGGCTGGATCCGGAAGGACCTCCCCTAGCAGGGAACGTATACCCTGTTCGGGCATGAGGCCCAAACTGCCTCCGCCTTCCAGTTCGAATTCGGTCATGCCGGGCACATGTAAACTCGGCTCGCAGGCGAACACCTGACGATAGAAATCCGTGCTGCGATTCTGATCACGCACGTAGAAAATGAAAAATGTCTTGGCCATGGCCTTCCTAAAGAGAAGCGAGGTCGATCTCGCCGGTCAGATACAAAACCGCCTTGCCTGCGATGGATACGCGCTCGCCCCGATGCTCGCAGTCAAGTTCGCCGCCGCGGGAGGAGATTTGGCGTGCCTTGAGTTTCTGCTTTCCCAGCCTTTCAGCCCAGAAAGGAATGAGAGTGCTATGGGCCGATCCTGTTACTGGATCTTCATCAATTCCCTGAACCGGCGCAAAGAAGCGCGACACGAAATCAACCTCGTCTCCGGGCGCCGTGGCGACCACCGCAAAGAAATCTAGGGAGGCCATTTTCACGAAGTCGGGTTTCAGCTTACGAACTTCCTCTTCACTGTCGAAGAGAACGAGCAAGTCACGGGCGGCGTAAAATCCCCGGGGCTTCACGCCTAGGGCTTCTATGATTTCTGCTGATTCAAGCTGAGGCAATGCGGGGCGCGCCGGAAAGTCCATGCGCAGTAGATCACCGTCTCGCTCCACGCGCAACTCGCCGCTCTTGGAATCGAATACGATCTCATTTCCCTTGGCCAGACCCGTGTGAAATAGCGTGAAGGCGCTGGCCAGTGTGGCGTGTCCACATAGATCGACTTCCACCGATGGCGTAAACCAGCGCACATGCCACTTCTCTCCTTCGAGAACCAGGAATGCGGTTTCCGAGAGATTGTTTTCCATGGCGATGGCCTGCATGGCACGATCCGGCAGCCAGGTCTCCAATGGAATTACCGCTGCGGGATTACCGCCGAAAAGATGCTCGGTAAAGGCGTCCACCTGATAGAGTTTAAGCTTCATGTTCTCCCTTTCATCGGCCCCCTGGCCATTTCGGAATGAAGCCGCCCTCGAAGCTTCGGTAATGGCTGTGAAGATCCGCCGACAAGCAAGAATGCGCGGGATAGACCCAGGCCAAATCACCTACTCGGAGTTTCGCCGCAGCAGGACCTGGCAGCAAACTGCCATGCTCCTGGGACAAGGCGATAAGAGACGAGGCTTTATCGATGGCGCCGAAAATCCCATCGGCCAGGCAACCGTAAATTCGCCGCCCCTTCATTTCAATGGTGTCCTTGGAAAAATGCACGGCGCCTCCATAGAGCATCACACGATCTTGATAGACAGCGCTCACCGGGCAGGCCAAGACCATGGCGATTTCTTCCTCGCGGCAAACACCCATGGCCTGCTGCATGAGATCGAAAAATACGAAGTTGCCCGGGCGAATTTCCTGCACGCCGCGGAAATCTTCGGAGAGAATACAGGAAGGTGTGTCGCCCACTGAGATGGCGCCATCACCTATGCTTTCAGCAACCGCCCGCATGCGCGCCAAGGATTCTGCGTGGGAGGCCCGAACGCCCTCGGGATTCTCCGCGAAATAACTGGCGCCGTTGTGCGTGAGGATTCCCGCGAATTCGAGGCCTTTTTCGTTAACTGTCTGCGCCAGCGACCGAACTGTTTCCCCACGATCCCATGGGATGCCTACGCGACCGAATCCCGTGTCAATTTTAATCCAGACACGAACCGGTGCCGCGAGTGCGGCTACGGCAGCCAGGGTTTCGGGACCGTCCACGAGCAGGCCCAAACGAATTGCACCCGCAAGTTCGCCGGCCAATGCTGACTCTCGTGGGTTGAAGGGAAAGGCGACGGTGATATCGTCCCAGCCGGCTGCCACGAAATAGGCCGCCATGCCCAGGGAAGATACGGTGATGCTACGCACGCCCTCATCGCGAAACCACTCGCCGATGGCGACGGATTGGTGGGTCTTGAAGTGGGGACGAAATTGAAGCCCCAGCTTTCGTGCCTTGGTTGCCATTTTCGCGATGTTCCCGCGGGCACGATCTTCATGGATCAATGGCGTGGGCCTGACAATGTCCGCGAAGCTCTTCATCATTCCGCCTGTAGGCGAGCCAACACTTCCTCGGATCCCAAAATTTCAGCCACCGCCGACAGATCGGGTCCGTGAATTCGCCCGGTGATCTTCGCGCGCACGGGCATGAACAATTCCTTGCCCTTCTTGCCCGTCGCCATGCCCGCTGCCTTGATGGAAGCTTTGAAGGCCGCCGCATCGAACTCGCCTTTCAAGGAAGAAATTTCGGCGCCAAGCGCGCTGAAGAGTTCCGCGCCGTCGTCGATCCAAGTACGAGCTTCTTCATCGGGCTCAGGACGCGTGCCCTTGAGCAACTCAAGCTCATGGGGCAACTGAGCCGCGTAGTGCAAATGATCCTGGACCGCCGCAATCATTTTGAGGATGCGCTCATCGCTCTCGTCCGGCAGGAAAGGTCGCGCAGCTTCAAGCATGTCCTCCGGTTTACCTTCGCGAATTTTCACACCCGCGAGCCAGTCGAGCTTAGCGCGATCAAAAACCGCCGGCGATTTGTTCACGCGCCCGATATCGAAAGCCTCCACTAGCTCATCCAACTTCAAGTTTTCGCGTTCGTCACCGGGATTCCATCCGAGAAGCGCAAGGTAGTTAAGCAAAGCTTCAGCCTGATATCCCTGCTCGCGAAAGGCCTCAACGCTCACCGCGCCATGACGTTTGGAGAGCTTCTGCTTGTCCTCGCCCAGAATCATGGAAAGGTGACCGAAGGCCGGCATCGGAAAATCAAGCGCCTCGTAGAGCATGACCTGGCGGAGTGTGTTCGATAGATGATCCTCGCCACGCAAAACATGTGTGATTTCCATAAGACCATCGTCCACCACGCAGGCGAAGTTGTAGACGGGCATTCCATCGGGACGGAGCAAGATAAAATCTCCCACCGTTCCCGCGGGGAAGGTTATCTGGCCACGCACGAGATCTTCGATGCTCACATCGCGATGGGGCACACGGAAGCGAATGGTGTGTTCTTCACTTGCGGCACGTCCTGCCGCTACGACCGGATCGATATTCGCGCAGCTGCCATCGTAAACGGGCGCGCGTTTTTCCGCCTCGGCTCTTTCGCGCTTCGCCGCAAGATCTTCGTCACTGCAAAAACAGGGATAGGCCAAGTTTCGCTCCACCAGCAGATTCGCCTTAGCCTTATAGAACTCCAAACGTTCGCTCTGACGATAGGGACCGAAGTTTCCGCCAGCATCAGGGCCCTCATCCCAGTTGAGGCCCAGCCACTTGAGGCTCTTGAGCATGGCGGCTTCACTCTCTAGGGTGCTGCGTTCGCGATCGGTGTCCTCCACGCGAAGAATGTAAGTGCCACCCTGCCCGCGCGCGAACAGCCAATTGAAAAGCGCCGTGCGGGCCACGCCCATGTGCAGGCTTCCGGTGGGACTGGGTGCGAAGCGCACGCGGGGTTTTAAATCAGGCATCGTTCTCCTCGATGGTGGCCACGGCCATGGCGGCCATTCCTTCGCCGCGTCCCAGGGCGCCCATGCCCTCGTTGCTAGTCGCCTTTACGGAGACCGAATCCAGTGGCAGTTTTAGGAAGCCGGCGAGATTTGCGCGGATGGCATCTATGTGCGGCGCCAGCTGCGGTGTTTCGGCAATGAGGGTGCTGTCAATGTGCACGGGCTTCATGCCGCGCTTTGAGAGCAGATCAAGGCTGCGCTCGATAAACAATGAGCCAGGCGCGTTCTTCCAAGCTTCATCCTTGTCGGAAAAATGGCGGCCGATGTCCCCCAGAGCCGCGGCCCCGAGGAGCGCATCCACGATGGCGTGGGCAAGCACATCGGCGTCGGAGTGACCTGCTAAACCGCGAGATCCTGGTATGGTGACGCCGCCTAGAATGAGGGGCCGACCCTCGGCGAATCGGTGGGAATCGTATCCGATGCCTGTTCTAGTCATCCCTCTCCTTGAGCTCACGTTCCGCCCATTCGAAATCTTCCGGACGAGTGATCTTAAAATTGTTCACATCGCCGGCGACGGCGCGGATATCTCCGGCAAGAGCGAGGACCAGGGCGCGGGCGTCGCTGGCGTTCTCCTCGCCACGCTCTATGGCATCCATGTGCGCTGCCCGTAGGATCGCCAGTTTGAAAAGCTGCGGCGTTTGCACTGCGCCGAGTTTTCGTCGGTCCAGCAATTTGCTCACGCGACCGTCCCGCGCCTCCACCACTGTATCTGCGATGGGGACGATGGGAAGCACCGCGTCGCAATCTTCGAGCAAGGCTCGCCACTCACCCAGCTTGGCGCCGTCGAAGAGCGGCCGCGCCGCATCGTGCACGGCCACGCGAGCTTCATCATCGGCGATGGCGCTGAGCCCTCGATAGACCGAATTCTGCCTCGTCGCGCCGCCGGGCACCAGCAAGGGACGCGCGCCGGGCAGGAATTCGTCGAGCATTGCTTGAATGTAGCCGCTGTCCTCGGGAGGAATCACCAGGATGATGCGGTCGGGATCGCCGTGGTCCAGAAAGGGATCAATAGCGCGCATAAGCACGGGACGTCCGGCCAGCTCCAGGTACTGCTTGGGACGCGCCGCGCCGAAGCGCTGGCCACAGCCGGCAGCCACGATGAGGGTCCAAAAGGGGTGATCCAAGGGCACTGTTCCGAGACCTCCAGAGAGGTGAATTTGGCGATACATATGCTCAGAGACCGACTTTAACCTTCCCAGGTCGCCAAAGCTACAGAATTATCCTGTTATTTTACATGCACTTACAAAGATAATGCAAATCGACGAAGTGTATACCTTGACTTATACACCTAAGCTGCCGTATAGTGTATTACGAAACTGATTCACCTCTGCTCCGCAGGCATTCGAGTCCTGCGACGAGGAGCCCAAGATGAAGAAGAATCTAAAAGCTCTGACTCCCCTGATGATCATCCTAATGGTCGCCGTGGCTGCTCAGGAGCGCCCGGCCCAGGAGGACCTCAGGGGAAACACCAACTACACGGCGCTGGCGGAAGCCGCCTCGCCCGACTCCCTTGCCCCGGCCGCCCCGCTGCCCGTGAAGACCGTGGATCAAAATCCCGGCTTCCTGCAGCGCTCCAAAATCGCCGCGCGCTCCTTGGCCATCACCCTGCGTGTGGGCAAGCGTTTGCTGGGACACTGGCTCGAGACCTTCCTGTCTCAGCCCACAAGGAAAGGATAATGCTGTGGGTCTGCTGATCGTCGTCGATCCGAGCAGCGGGGTCCCTGTCTACCGGCAGCTCATGGATCAGATCAAGTTCCATATCGCCAGCGGCCTCCTCGGTCCTGGAGATGAGTTGCCGTCAACTCGCGCTCTTTCATCCGAGTTGGGGGTGAACCCGATGACGATCAGCAAGGCCTACAGCTATCTCGAAAAGGAAAATGTCGTCGAACGCCGGCCGGGACGCCCTCTCATTGTAAGAGACCTCACCGGCGAGGCCATGACCGACCAAAGAATGAAGCAGCTTCGTGAAAGCCTGACCGCGCCCGTGCGCATGGCTTTGCAATTGGAAATCGATCGCGAAGAAGCTTTGAAGCTTTTCCGTGAAATGATCGACACGAGCGAGGAGGATGCCGATGAGCGTCGTTGAATTCAGGAACATCCACCGTGCCTATCGCAAGGGCGAAGAGGTGCTTGCGGGACTCAACCTGGAAATTCCCGCCGGACAGGTTGTGGGACTCCTGGGCAAGAATGGTGCGGGCAAGACAACGCTGATCCGTCTGGCCATGGGCATGCTCGAAGCCCAGCAGGGCGAAGTTCGCATCTTCGGGATGGATCCTCGCGAGAAGCCTGTTGAGGTGAAGCGGCGCATTGGCTATGTGTCCGAAGATCAAATTCTTCCCGAGTTTCTCAAGGTGAAAGATGTCATCGCCCTGCATCGCGGTCTCTTCCCCGGCTGGGACGAGGCTATGGCCGATGATCTCATCGGGCGTTTCTCGCTTCCCCTGGGCCAGAAAATCAAGAAACTCAGCAAGGGGCAGGCGCGGCAGGTGGCCCTGCTTTGCGCGGTGGCGCATCGTCCCGAGCTTCTCATTCTCGATGAACCCGCCGGCGGACTAGATCCCGCAGCAAGGCGCGAGTTTTTGGAAACCTCCATTCGTCTGCTCAACGAGACGGGCACGACCATCCTGTTTTCCAGTCACTACATGACCGACGTGGAACGCATGGCCGAACGCATTGTCATGTTGCACGAAGGGAAAGTGCTCATCGACGGCGAGCTGGATAGTCTGCAAGAGGATTACAGTCTGGCTCTGGTCCCCCACGCCAACGGCGAGATGCGGGAAAGACTGCTCGGACTAAACGGGTGTCTCGGTGTGCGCAAACGCAGCGACGCCTGGCATGCGGTTTTTCGTCATGATCCCGCACGGACTCAATCGCTGCTCAACGCCGACCTGGGTGTGAAGGATGCACGCTGCCAGGCCATCCCCTTGGAAGAAATGTTCATCGAGTTGGCCGGAGGGCAGGGATGATTTTCCGGCTGCTGCGCCAAGACCCCGCCTGGAGTGCGCTGCTCTTCGGCCTGCCCATTGCCTACTTCTATGGCATGGTGGTGCGTTCAGCTTTGGCCGACGGTGAAGGCCGCGGCCTATTCATTTTCCTCGTCTTGGTATACTTCACGGTGGCCGCCTGGGTGGTCATCGCCTCGAACATTTCCAGCCGTTGCAGCCGGCTAACCTTATCTCTTCCCATATCGTCCAGGAAGCTTTGGCTTTTGCGTGTCTTCTCACTCTTCAGTGTCAGCGTTCTGACCTGGTCAGCTTTTTCGCTATCGCTTCTCTGGAATTTTTCCCCCTCAATCGCCGACCTGGACCCGCAGTTCATGCGCCTGCTTCTTTTTAAGGTGGGCATGGCTCAGTTGCTCCTACCCTTCCTTCTCCAGTCGCCCAAACTTGATTTGTTCAAAATTCCCGGCGACGCCTGGTACTTCGCCTATGTCGCCATTGTCTTTTTCTCGCTGATCCTCCTCGTCAACCTGGTGCCCATGACTTTTCTGATGGCCAGCCTAGCCATTCCCTTTGCAGGGGTCCTGGGCTTGAGCATCTTCTTTAGACTTCCAAAAAGCTTGAGCATTGCTCCCAGTGAGTTCGAATTCTCGGTGGCAGACTCAGAAAGCAAGCCCGCTCCAGTCAAAGCTTCCGTCGCAGGTGAAGCGCAGCGGAAGGAAGTCATTCCTCGGAAGATCAGTCTGAATTTGACGAGCTTTCGCATTCTCTTTCACCACTGGATCGGTTGGCTAGGTTTCCTCTCCATGGCCCTCTTCGCCATGACCCTGGTATTCTCATACTTCGACAGTCGCTCACTGACCACTCAAAGTTCCGTCCTCGGCCTTTGGGTTTGGGCCCTGCTGTCCAACGGAATAGCACGCATGTACAAGATGGATCCCTGGCCGATCAGTCGGCGTCGCCTTCTGGCATGGATCCTTATTCCGGCACTCGTGGCAATACTTCTGGGCATCGGACTCGCCACGGGAATTCGGAAGGTGAACCCTCGGGATTTTGCCATGATTGAGTACCGCGCACATGAACTCAAAGTGCCTTCGGAATTCCAGGACGTGGATTGGCAGGGTCGGGTTCCACTGCTAAGGGCCCCATGGGGAGAATCTCATCAGCCCGAAGCCAAACACCCCTGGCCCGGCAGCAAAGTAGTCGTGTTCAACCCCTTCGAGGTGAGCCCCGATCAAAGCTTAGAGTTTCGCGCCTGGCAAACGGCAAGAGCCGTGGCTCGGGTGCACGATGGAAAGCCCTTCGCGACGATCGAGATTGCAATCGACGATGATTATCGCGAGGCACTGGAAAGTGGTAGCTTTAAAGTGGAAGCATCCTTCGGCCGGGGATCAGTTGTGCGAAGTCGCACCCTGGCCTTGGCGATCACACTGGGAATGGCCAGCCTAACACTCATCTTGACCTTCGGCATGAGCATCTATCGAGGATTCACCGCG